>DVMF01000061.1 GCA_018715125.1 Candidatus Coprousia avicola
GCCAGAGCAGGGGTGGCACGCCCGGACCCGTTCCGAACCCGGAAGCTAAGACCCCTCGCGCCGATGGTACTGCGGGGCTAGCCCGTGGGAGAGCAGGGCGCCGCTGACCGGTGGACGGCACCGGGCCGTCCAAATGATTGCCATAAAGGGCCCCTGGTTTCCAGGGGCCCTTTTGGTTTATAGTGGCATGTTGCGCGATCTGTTAGGAGGCTCTCGTTGTTTACCCTCTTCGTTATCGGTAATATCGCCTCCGGCAAGAGTACGGCGGTTCGCTATCTGGCGCGTCAAGGCGCGCGTATCATCGATTTGGACCAGGTTGCAAAAGACTTGTATGTGCCCGGCTCTGCGGTGGTGAACGAACTTCGCGATGCGTTCGGTTCCGCTATCTTGGATGCTGCCGGCGCCATTCGTCCCAAAGTTCTTGCAGACCGCGCCTTTGCAACCAAGGATGACGCGCGTCGCCTTAACGAGATCGTGCTACCGCGCGTGCACGAGCGTCTCACGGCGATGCTCATGCCCTCATGCTGTACGATGGCGATGCCGTCGAATTGTCGTCTCACCGTGGTGGAAATCTCGCTTGCCGCTTCTTTCACCTATGCGTTCCCGCTGGCCGATGAGGTCATGGCTATCACGGCGCCAGTTGATATGCGTCGGCGCCGCGCCATTGAGCGCGGTATGGACGGCGAGGACTTTGACAACCGGGCTGCGCTTCAGCCCACGGAGGAAGAGCTCTGCGCTCTCGCGTCTGTTGTCATCGATAACACCGCTGCGGATGATTCGTTGTTCTCTGCCCTCGACGCATGGCTCGAGCAGCACGGCCTCCAGACTGATCAGCCCTCTTTAGGATTAGCCGATGTGCAGTAGAATTCGCTTCTTCACCTGGTACCGCATCATCCCTCTTCTGCTCGTCGCCCTTATGGGTGGTGTCTCGCTTGCCTACGCGCAGGGGCCAGCGTTTGTCTTTCAGTTGCTGTACCCGCTCGAATACCAGGATTACATCGCCGCCTCGAGCGACCGGCATGGCGTTGACCCCTGGCTTATCGCCGCGGTGATCGATACGGAGTCAAATTGGGATCCGAGCGCGCGCTCGTCCAAAGATGCGCTGGGACTCATGCAGCTGATGCCCGAGACCGCGCAGGACATGGTTCGCTTCGGCCTTGTTGACGGCACGCGCTTCGATCCGGAGAATCTTGCGGACGCTGAGACGAACATAGAGTTCGGCACGGCGTACCTCTCGTATCTCATTTCCTATTTCAACGGCTCGACAGACCGTGCTATCGCGGCGTATAATGCCGGCCTTTCCAATGTGGATGATTGGTCCGAGATCGATACGGTCCTGCATAACGCCATCGGCTTCCCTGAGACGCAAGCGTACCTCTTTCGGGTAAATAACGCCTGGACGCGGTATAAAGAGCTGTATGGAGATGCCTTTGGTGCGTGACGTGAGGTGAGCGAACGTGGAGAAGTTTGAGGTTGAGCGCGTCGGCGGCGAGTTGAGGCGCTTCGGCGTAGCGGGAGATCTCGTCCAGTTCCAAGTCGTTTCTCCGTTCGAACCCTCCGGTGACCAACCCCAGGCAATCGCCTCGCTCGTGCAGGGCGTGAACGACGGCGACCGCTATCAGGTGCTGTTGGGCGTCACCGGTTCGGGTAAGACGTACACCATGGCGAAGACCATCGAGGCGCTCGGCAAGCCGACCCTTGTCATGGCGCCCAACAAGACGCTCGCCGCCCAGCTCGCGAGCGAGCTCAAGGAGTTCTTCCCGCACAACGCCGTCGTCTACTTCGTCTCGTATTACGACTACTATCAGCCTGAGGCCTATGTGCCGCAGTCCGACACGTACATCGAGAAGGATGCCTCCATCAATGAGGAGGTCGAGATGCTGCGCCACCAGGCGACGGCCTCTCTGCTCTCGCGCCGCGACGTGATCGTCGTGGCGAGCGTTTCGTGCATCTACGGCATCGGTTCCCCGGAGGATTATGCGGGCCTCGCCCCGAACGTCGACAAGAAGACGCCGCTCGAGCGCGATGACTTCATCCACACCCTTATCGACATCCAATATGACCGCAACGACTTCGACCTGGCGCGCGGGACGTTCCGCGTGCGCGGCGACGTGGTGGATGTGTACCCGCCCTATGCCGAGCATCCGCTGCGCTTCGAGTTCTTTGGCGACGAGGTCGAGCTCATCGCCGAGATCGACGAGGTAACCGGTGAGATCCTGCGCGAGTACGACGCCATCCCCGTATGGCCCGCCTCGCACTACGTGACGGAGAAGCCCAAGGTGACGGCCGCCCTCAAGACCATCGAGGAGGAATGCGAGCAGCGCGTGGCAGAGCTCAAGGCCGCCGATAAGCTGCTCGAGGCCCAGCGCCTGCAGCAGCGCACCGACTACGACCTCGAGATGCTCGAGACCATGGGCTTTTGCAACGGCATCGAGAACTACTCGCGCCATCTCGACGGGCGGCGCCCGGGAGAGCCGCCGTTCACACTCATCGACTATTTCCCCAAGGACATGCTCTGCATCATCGATGAGAGCCACGTGACGGTGCCGCAGATACGCGGCATGCACGAGGGCGACCGCTCGCGCAAGGTGACGCTCGTGGAGCACGGGTTCCGCCTGCCCTCCGCCCTCGACAACCGCCCGCTGCGCTTCGACGAGTTCGAGGCGCGCATCCCGCAGTTCATCTACGTCTCGGCAACGCCGGGCGATTACGAGCTGCGCGTCTCGCAGAACAACGTGGAGCAGATCATCCGCCCGACGGGGCTTCTCGATCCCAAGATCGACGTGCGCCCCGTGCGCGGTCAGATCGACGACCTGCTGGAGGAGATCCGCGAGCGGACGGCGCGCCATGAGCGGGTGCTCGTGACGACGCTCACCAAGCGCATGGCGGAGGACCTGACGGACCATCTGCTCGATGCCGGGGTCAAGGTTAACTACATGCACTCCGACACGGCGACGATGGACCGCGTCGACATCCTGCGCGACCTGCGTTTGGGTAAGATCGACGTGCTGGTGGGCATCAACCTCCTGCGCGAGGGCCTCGACCTTCCCGAGGTGTCCCTCGTGGCGATCCTCGACGCGGACAAGGAGGGCTTCCTGCGCAACCGCCGCTCCCTCATCCAAACCATCGGCCGCGCAGCGCGCAACGCCGACGGTGCGGTGGTGATGTACGCCGATACCATCACCGATTCGATGCGCGAGGCGATCGACGAGACGAATCGCCGCCGCACCATCCAGATGAAGTTCAACGAGGAGCACGGTGTTGAGCCGAAGACCGTGCGCAAGGCCATCAACGACATCTCGAGCTTTATTGCCGAGGCGACGGAGAACGTGGGCAAGCGCGACCGCAGCCGCGGCGACTCGTTGGGGCACGGGGCGTTCTTCACCCCGGCGGGCGAGGGCGCCGCCGGCGAGGCGCCGGGCTCGGTCGTATCGGATGGGCAGCAGCTCGCCGAGGAGCTCGCGAACCTGCCGAAAGACGAGCTCGCGCGCATCGTCGCCACCATGGAGGAGGATATGCGGAGCGCTTCGGAGGCCATGGACTTCGAGGAGGCGGCACGGCTCCGCGACGCCATCGTCCACCTGCGCGCCATGGCGGAGGGGACGAGCGAGAGCGAGGTCATCGAGCTTCTGCGCCGCGATGCGCGCAAGGGGAGCGTCTTCGCCTCCGGCCGCAAGCGGCAGGGGGCGCGTGCGAAGCGAGCGAAGCACTGATGGTATACTGGACGGAGGAATAGCGCGCGGACACCCGCCGCGCTCAGGGGAGATAGAGGGGTCCCGATGAACGAAGAGTACATGCCCGCGTACCGTCCGGTGGATATGAAGGGGCTGGCGTCGAAGCTCGCCGGCGCCACATGGAGTCTGATCGCGCTCGCTGCGCTGACGTTCTTCTGGGCGGTCTACATGTTTGTGACGGCGCCCACGGGCGGTGCCGGCGGTCTTCTGCCCACGCCCGTAGAGGGTCCGGACGGTCTCGTCGCGGCCCTCGCATGGTGGGCCGTCGTCGCAGGCTTCTGCGCCTCCATCGGCTCGCTCGCTCCGCGCGCGCCCCGTGCGCTCGGTTGGGTGGAGCCGGTACTCGGTATCGTGCTGCTGCTGGCGGGGCTCTGGGGTATCTGGTCCACGCCCCTTCTGGGCACGTATGCCGAGATGCACACCATCGCCGGCGTGTATCTGGCCGTCTATCTCGCAGCGGTGGCGATCGAGCTGTATCGGCGCGACGAGCAGAGGTGGTATATCGAGCTCGTGGTGGCCGCGGCGGTGCTCGTCATCGCGCTCGCCGGCGGCATGAACTTCGCCGCGGCGCCCGGACAGGTGGGCATCTTCGCCCTCGCGTTCTTTGTGGCGGGCTGGGGCTTTGTGTACGGCGCGCTCAAGCTGTCGGGCGCCCCGGTTGCTGCCGAGGGGCACGTCGCCGAGGCGCTTCTCGCCTAGCGCCTTGGGTATCATAAGCGCGTACCTATGAGCGAGAGCGCCCAGACGGGGCGCTCTCGATGTGTATGAGGAGGAATCGCATGGCTGAATGCGAACACGCGGCGGCCGCCGGCGGCAAGAAGGCGCCCCAGCAGTTTGAAGAGAACACCCTGTCGGAGGCAAAGCGCGTGATCGCGGTGCTCTCGGGCAAGGGCGGCGTGGGCAAGTCGCTCGTGACGGGCTCGCTCGCCGTCGAGCTCGCGCGCCGCGGGAACAAGGTCGGCATCTTGGACGCCGATATCACCGGTCCCTCGATCCCCAAGATGCTCGGCATGAGCGGGCGGCACGCGAGCGGTATCGGCAACCTGCTGCTGCCCGAGGTCTCCGAGACGGGGATCAAGGTCATGTCCTCCAACCTGCTGCTCGCCAACGAGACCGACCCGGTGCTGTGGCGCGGCCCGGTCATCGCGGGCGCCATCCGCCAGTTCTGGAGCGACACCTCTTGGGGCCCGCTCGACTACCTGCTGGTCGACATGCCCCCGGGTACGGGCGATGTGGCGCTCACCGTCTTCCAGTCGCTGCCGGTGGACGGCATCGTGGTGGTGACGAGCCCGCAGGACCTGGTCTCGATGATCGTGGCCAAGGCCGTCAACATGGCGGACAAGATGCATGTGCCCGTGCTCGGCATCATCGAGAACATGAGCTACATCACCTGCCCTGATTGCGGCAAGAAGATCGAGGTCTTCGGGCCGAGCAAGCTCGACGAGGTCGCGGCGGGCTACGGTGTCGAGGTGCTCGGGCGCCTGCCCATCGACCCGGCTCTCGCCGGTGCATGCGACGCGGGCGCGATCGAGCAGGCGCTGCCGGAGAACCTCCTGCCCGATGCGGTGGCGGCCTGCGAGGCCGTGGCGCCGCATGAGGGCGAGGGCGCGGAGAAGGCGACGGAGTAGAGCGACGCGGAAGGCGGCCCCGGCGGCATACGCATGCGCCGCCTTCAGATGAGGAGGGCCGGCGTGGCGGATGCCGAGGAGCGGACATACGACGTAGCGGTCGTGGGGGGCGGCGCTGCCGGACTCGCGGCGGCGCTCGCCGCGGCGCGGTCGGGCGCGCGCACGGTGGTGCTCGAGAGCGATGTTGCCTGCGGGCTGTCCATCCTCGCAACGGGCAACGGCCGGTGCAATCTCTCGAACAGCGACCTGGACCCCGGGCGGTACCGGTATCCCGACGTCGCGCGCGCCGTGATGGGTCCGCGCCCCGAGGAGGCGCTCGCGGCGTGGTTCGCCTCGCTCGGTCTCGCCACCGCGGAGGAAGAGGGGCGCCTCTATCCGTACAGCCGCCGTGCCGAGTCGGTGCGGGACGCGCTCGTGGCGGCGTGCCTGCGCGCCGGGGTGACGCTTCGCTGCGGATTTGAGCTCACGGGCGCGTCCCGTGCGGCTGAGGGCGCGGTCTGGAGGCTCGCGGGCACGGCGCCCGCGGGGCCCGTGCGCGCCAAGCGCGGGCACGATGCGCGCGCCGCCCTGCGCGCGCGGCGCCGGGCACTCGAGGCGGCCCCGCGAAAAGATGCGGGTATATCTGCGCGCGCCGTGGTGTTTGCGCCCGGCGGGCGCTCGGCGGCGCCTTGCCGGCTCTTTCGCCTGCCACACGAGGAGGAGCGGCCCGTGCTCTGCCCCGTGGCGGGAGCCTTTACAGACGCCCCCGACGCCCTCGCTGCGCTCGATGGGGTCCGCGTCGAGGCCGCCCTTGCGTGCCCGGACGCGCGCGGACGTCATGCGTCGCCCTGGCGCGAGACGGGGGAGGTGCTCTTCCGCTCCTACGGCATCTCAGGCATCGTCGCGTTCGACGCGTCGCGGCGCGTGACCGCGGGCGATGTGCTCCTGCTCGATCTCTTCCCGTCCTTTTCCGAGGAGGGGCTCGCGGCGCTTCTGGATGCGCGCGCAGCCGTGCTCGGCTTGCCCGCGGCGGGCTTGCTCGCCTGGTACGACGGCCTTGTCGCCCGCCCGGTGGCGGCCCTCGTGGATGCGGCGTCGAAGACCCATGATGCCCGCGGTATCGCGCGCGCGGCCAAGCGCCTGCGCTTCGCCGTCACGGGGCTTGCCGACGAGCGCGCCGCGCAGGTGCGTCGCGGCGGTATCCCTTTTGCGGCGGTGGACGAGGCGACGCTCGGGTTGCGCGAGGCGCCCGGGCTCTTTGCGGCGGGCGAGGCGCTCGCCATGGATGCGGATTGCGGCGGCTTCAATCTGGCATGGGCCTGGCTTTCGGGCATCCGCGCCGGCAGGGCTGCTGCGGCGGCGATGCGAGGGGGAGCGCATGCTCGAGGTCTCTGATGTGCGGTTGCACCTGGACGAGGGGGTCGACGAGGGGGCATGTCTTGCCGCAGGCCGGCGCAAGGTCGCGCGCCTGCTGCACATCGCCCCTCGGGAGCTCATGGCAATAGAGCTCAGGCGGCGCTCCATCGACGCGCGCAAGAAAAACGACGTGCACCTCGTCTGCACCTTCCGGGCGGCGCTCGTCGATGCGGTGCGGGAGCGGGAGGTTCTCGCCCGCCTGTCCGACGAGGAGGGGAGGCGGGTGCGTGCGGTGGCCCCCGAGGCGCCGTCCTTCCCTGTGTATGCGGGGGCGCGCCCGGCAAACCGTCCCGTTGTGGTGGGTGCCGGGTGCGCGGGGCTCTTCGCCGCGCTCGCGCTCGCCGAGGCCGGGCTCGAACCGCTGCTCATCGAGCGCGGCGACGATGCGGAGCGTCGCGGTGCGGCGGTGGCGCGCTTCATCCGCACGCGCAGGCTCGACCCCGAGAGCAATATCCAGTTCGGCCTCGGCGGCGCGGGGACGTTCTCGGATGGCAAGCTCACCACCGGCACGAAGAACCCCGCGCACCGGCTCATTCTGGAGACGTTCGTGGCCGTCGGAGCCTCCCGCGATATCCTGTGGGACGCCAAGCCGCATGTGGGCTCGGACGTGCTGCCGCAGGTGGTGACGCATATCGTGGCGCGCATCCGGGCGTGCGGCGGCGAGGTGCGCTTTCGAGCGCGCCTCATCGATATCGAGCGCGCCCAAGACGGCTCGCTCCGATCCGTCACAGTCGAGCACCGCGGGCCCGCGCCGGCGGGCGATGCCGGCGCGCCGCCTTCTGAACCCGCGACCGTCGAGCGCATCGCCTGCGACCGGATGATTCTCGCCTGCGGGCACTCGGCGCGCGACGTCTTCGAGCTGCTCGCGCGGCGCGGCTTTCATCTCAAGCGCAAGACGTTCGCGATGGGGGTGCGCATCGAGCATCTGCAGCGCACCGTCGACCGGGCACAGTACGGCGCGGCGGCGGGCCATCCGGCGCTCGGGGCGGCGCCGTACAAACTCGTTGCCCATCCGCGCGACGGGCGCTCGGTCTTTTCGTTCTGCATGTGTCCCGGCGGAGAGGTGGTTGCCGCCGCCTCGGAGGAGGGCGGGGTCGTCACCAACGGGGCGAGCGAGAGCGCCCGCGCGGGCAGAAACGCTAACGCGGCGCTGCTCGTTAACGTGAACCCCGCCGATCTGCCCGGTTCCTCACCGCTTGCCGGCGTGGAGCTGCAGCGCACGTGCGAGCGCGCCGCCTTTGCGGCGGGCGGCGGCGACTACAGCGCGCCGGCGCAGCTCCTCGGCGATTTTTTGGCCGCAAGGCCGAGTACGGGACCGGGCTCGGTGCTGCCCACCTACCCCTTGGGCGTCGCCTGGACGGCGCTCGACCGCGTGCTGCCGCCTTCCATCGCCGACGGCCTGCGGGCGGGCATCCCGCTTCTCGAACGGCGCCTTCGCGGCTTTACCACCCCCGACGCGGTGCTTACCGGCGTGGAGTCGCGCTCCAGCTCGCCGGTGACCGTGGTGCGCGACCGCACGTGCATGGCCGAGGGCGCGCCCGGAATCTACCCGTGCGGCGAGGGCGCGGGATATGCCGGGGGCATCATGAGCGCGGCGACCGACGGCATCCGCTGCGCCGAGGCGCTCATCGCGTCGCTGCGACCTCGTTGACCGTGACGCCCCCGAGCGCGCTCGCGGCGGTGTGTCCGGCGGCTTTGAGTCTGTTCTGCGCGATGTAGATGCGCTTGCGCGCCCGCGGGCAAGCGCATTGGCCGCATTGCCGGCGTATCTGGCGCCCGGGCGCAGGCGATTTCGGGCACAATCGGGGTGGCGGCATCGCGCCCAAGGGAAGGAGCCCCCATGATCGCAGACAAGCTCGTTGCGCTGCGGCGCAGAGCGGGCATGAGTCAGCAGGAGGTCGCGCGGGCCATCGGGGTGAGCAGGCAGACGGTTTCCAACTGGGAGCTCGCGCAGGGCGCGCCGGCGCTCGACAAGGCGGCTGAGCTCGCGCGCCTGTTCGGCGTGACCATCGACGACCTCGCACGCGACGACGTCGAGATCATGGCCGCCCGGGGACCCGCCGCGCCGCGCGACGTCCATGTGCTGCGCGCGCTCGTGGGCAGGACGGCGACGGTGGAGCTCAGCGACCAGGTGCTGAGCGATGCGACCATCTTGGAGGTCGGCGAGGTGTGGCTGCGCGTTTCCTGCGAAGTCAAGCGCGCCGCCTTTGGCAGGCCCAAGGTCGAACGGGCCCGCACGGTGCGCCTGATCGACCTTGTCGAGGTCTGCGCCATCGTGATGGACGGTCCCGATGCCGACGGGGAGGCGTGACGCCATGGAGAGCTTCTACACCACCATCGCCATCTTAACGCTCGGCCTCGTCATCTACCTCATGTTCTCGATGCCCACCAAAAAGGAGGTGCGCGCCCTTGCCCAGCCGGAGGTGAACCGCCGCCGCATCGCGGCGCTTCGCGAGGAGCTGGCGGCTCGCCTGGGAAAGACCTGCACGCTCAATCTGGACGAGGTGCATGGTGCCGTCGGCGCGGGTGCGCTCACGGGCGAGATCGTGGACGTGGATGACGAATGGGTCCTCGTGCGCGCGCCGGGGCAAAAGGGTTCTCGTCTCGTCGCCATGCGGCTCGATCAAGTCAGTGGGCTGGAAGAGCAAGGGGACTGAGCGTTCCCCGCGGACTGCCGCCTGCGCGGGCAGCTGGTCGATGGTGCTCACGCCCACGCGGCCGGTGCCGCGCACGTGGTTTTTCGCCGACATGCGCGGTGTGCGCGTGCTGGGGCTCGCCGCAGGCGGCGGTCAGCGGATGCCGCTCTTCGCAGCGATGGGGGCGGAGTGCACGGTGCTCGACTACTCCGAGCGCCAGCTTGCCTCCGAGCGCCTGGTCGCAGCGCGCGAGGGGTATGAGATCACCTGCGTGCGCGCCGATATGACCCGTCCTCTGCCCTTTGCGGACGCATCGTTCGACCTTATCTTCCATCCCGTCGCCAACTGCTATGTGGAGGAGGTCCTTCCCATCTGGCGCGAGTGCGCGCGGGTGCTCCGTCCGGGCGGCCGCTTGCTCGCGGGGCTCGACAACGGCTTCAACTACGTGGTGGACGACGATGAGGAGCGCATCGTCCGCGGCCTGCCGTTCAACCCGCTGCGCGACCCCGACCTCATCTCGGAAGAGGAGCTCCCCGATTGGGGCGTGCAGTTCTCGCATACGCTTGACGAGCAGATTCGCGGGCAGATCCAAGCGGGTCTGCGCCTGCTCGATTTGTACGAGGACACCAACGGGGGCGAGAGCCGCCTGCACAGGTTCGGCATCCCCACGTTCTGGGCGACGCTTGCCGAGAAGCCGTCAGAGTCGTGAGACGAATGCGGAGGCGCCGGCATCGCGACGTGCCGTACGGGGTATGCTGCAGGTAGTTATCCGTGTGCCGGACGCGAGACGGGAGGCCCCCATGATCGTCACCACCACCAACTCCGTCGAGGGATATCGGGTCGAGGAATACCTCGGCGTCGTCGCCGGCGAGGTCGTCTCGGGCATCAATATGTTCCGCGATATCGGCGCGGGCTTGCGCAACATGTTCGGCGGTCGTTCAGCGGGCTATGAGGATGAGATGCAGAGCGCGCGGCAGGAGTGCCTCGCCGAGATGGGACGCCGTGCCGAGGAGCTCGGGGCGAACGCGGTCATCGGCGCGTCGCTCGGCTACGAGACGTTCGAGGGCATGATCATGACGGTGGCCTCCGGCACGGCGGTGCGCATCCGGCGGGACCGCTAGGGGCAGGCTATCGCAACAAGCATAGACGCGAACATGATGGTGAAGACGAGGTTGCTCCAGCCGCCAAAGAGCACGCAGCGCGCCGGCTGCGGGCACAGGGGCGACAGGGGCACCGCGGGATGGCCGCGGGCGCGGTCGGTTGTATGTCAGCGCGCCTTCCCCTGGTTCGCCACGGCGTCAATCTTGGCTGCGATGGTCGCCGGGTCGCCGAGGTAACGCTTACCGAGCACGCTCATCTGCGTGTCGAATGTGTAGACGAGGGGCACGCCCGTGGGGATGTTCACCTCGAGAATCTCGTCGGGTGTTAGGTGCTCGAAGCGCATGACGAGTGCGCGCAAGCTGTTACCGTGCGCCGCGATGAGCACGCGCTTGCCGGCGCGCATCTCGGGCAGGATGGTTTCCTCGAAATAGGGCCAGGCACGCTCGACGGTGGTTTCGAGGCATTCGGCAAGTGGGAGCTCGTCTGCCGGCACATCGCGGTACATCGCCTGCATATGAGGGTCACGCTCGTCGCCGGCCTCGAGTGCCGGAGGCATCACATCAAAGCTGCGGCGCCAGATCTTCACCTGGTCGTCGCCATATTGAGCCGCGGTCTCCGCCTTGTTCATGCCCTGGAGCGCGCCGTAGTGGCGCTCGTTCAGCTTCCAGCTCTTCACGACGGGAAGCCAAGCGCGGTCGAGCTCGTCGAGCACGATGTCGAGGGTATGGATGGCGCGCTTGAGCCGGCTCGTGAAGCAGAGGTCGAAGTCGAGGCCTTCGGCTGCGAGCGCCTGGCCGCCTGCTGCGGCCTCTTGGCGCCCGGTGTCAGATAGGTCGACGTCGGTCCAGCCGGTAAAGAGGTTCAGGCGGTTCCATTCGCTTTCGCCGTGGCGGATAAGCACGAGCTGCATCTGGTCTGACATGGGATCCTCCAAAAAGATAGCCATGGCTAACCATTTGCACTATACCCGCGTTGACGGGGGATGGTGGCCGCATGCGAAAAAAAGATAACTAAGGATAACTTTTTGCTGCGCGCTAGGAGCAGGTCTGCTATGTTATCCATGGCTAACATACAAGGGACGGGAGACGGCATGGAACGGTCGATAACGCGAGGGGAGCTCGAGGCGGCGCTGGTACGCTCGTGCGCGCCGGTGCTCTTGGGCGTAAAGCCGGCGAATCTCTTCACCTTCGGCGGGTGCTTTGGGTGCGGGGGCACCGACGGCGACGCCTCCTCATGCCCGTCCCCCGTGGCCCCGCCAGACGATGCGCGCTGCGCGCGGCGCCGCGACGCCCTGTCGCGGCTCGTGCGCGACCTTGATGCGACGCTCGCGCCGCACGGCATGCGCTGCCGCGTTATCGCGTGGCGCTCTTTTGGGGCGCTGGTCTTAGCGTACCGCCCGGCGCTGGTGGAGCGCTGCCTCAAGGACGCGGAGGTGGCCCGGGAGCTCTCCTGCTTGGGCTATCCCGCACAGCTTGGACTGCCATCTGCGGTGTCGTCCCGGCGCTGCGGCCCGCAGGGGCCTGCGCGCGCCGGGGACGCCCTGGACGGCTGCGTCGAGCACCTCGCCAGGCGATTCGGCGGGCGGGGCGTGCCGCACGAGGTGGGGTACTTCCTGGGCTATCCCGCGGCAGACGTGCGCGGCTTCGTCGAGAACGAGGGACGCGACTATCTGTGCTGCGGATGCTGGAAGGTATATGCCGACGTGCGGGGCGCCATGCGTCGGTTCGCTCGCTACAAGCGCTGCGCGCGGCGCGCGCTGCGGCTGTACGGCGCGGGCGTCCCGCTGTGCGAGCTCGCCCGCGATCCGGCGTATCCGCAGGTCGCCTGAGAGGCGGCGATCAGGTATCTCGGGTCGGCATGGGGTCGACCTCCGATAAGAAAGGACAACCGATATGAGCAAGGTGGCAGTGGTGTTTTGGAGCGGCACGGGCAATACCGAGGCCATGGCGGAGCTCGTCGCCGCGGGCGCGCGCGATGCGGGCGCCGAGGCCGAGGTCATCGCCTGCGCGGACTTCTCGTCATCCGACCTCGACGGCTACGATGCCTTCGCCTTCGGATGCCCCGCCATGGGCGCCGAGGAGCTTGAGAGCGACGAGTTCGAGCCTATGTGGGATGACGTCGAGCCGGAGCTTCCGGGGCGCAAGGTCGCCCTGTTCGGTAGCTACGATTGGGCGGATGGCGAGTGGATGGACCTCTGGCGCGAGCGCGCCGAGGCGGCCGGCGTCACGATCGCCGATACCGTCATCGCCAAGGACTATCCCGATGCGGACGCGTCGGACGCCTGCCGCGCGCTCGGCGCCGCGCTCGCATAGGGGGCGCGATGGGTGAGCGCGGCAGGGGCCGCGTGGGCGTGCTGATGGTCAACACGGGCTCTCCCGCGGCGCCGACGGCGCCGGCGGTGGCCTCCTACCTGAAGACGTTTCTCATGGACGAGCGCATCCGGCCGCTGCCCGCGCCGGTTTGGCGGGCCATACTCGACCACATCATCCTGCCGCGCCGGAGTCCCGCATCGGCTGCGAAGTACGCCGCAATCTGGACGGATGAGGGCTCGCCGCTCATCGCGGGGTGCCGCGCGCTCGCCGTCCGGGTCGAGGAGGAGCTGCGTGGTGACGGCGTCGCGATGCCGGGGCGCGGAGCGGTGGTCCGCGCGGCGATGACGTACGGGGAGCCGGGTGTTGAGGGGGCATTGCGGGAGCTGCGCTCAGTGGGCTGCGAGCGGCTCGTCGTGCTTCCGCTCTATCCTCAGTCAGCGTATGCCACGACCGCGGCGGCGCTCGACGCCGTGGCCCGCGGGCTCCGACGGATAGGTTGGGAGCCGCCGATGACGGCGGTGGAGAGCTATGGTGACGACGAGGGATATGTGGACGCCGTCGCCGCCTCGATCTGGGCGGCGGGCTTCGACCCGTCCCGCGACCACCTCTTGCTTTCGTTTCATGCCGTGCCGCTCTCCGATGTGGATGCCGGCGACACCTATACACGTCAGGCTCGCGACACGGCGCGCGCGGTCGCCGTCCGTTTGGGGCTGGGGGAGAGCACGTGGTCGCTCTCCTACCAATCGCCCTTCGAGGACGGTCGGCGCTGGACGGGTCCCCACACGGCGCGTCTGGTGAGCTCGCTCGCGCGGCATGAGCCGCGCCGCCTCGTCGTCGCCTGTCCGGGGTTTGCGGTGGACTGCCTCGAGACGCTCTACGACATCGAGCGGGTTATGCGCCCGGCGTATCGCGCGCAGCGCGGCGACGGAGGTCCCGCGCTCGTCTACGTGCCTTGTTTGAACGATACGGCGGCTCACGCCCGCGCGCTCGCCGGTATCGTCCGTCGCGCTCTCGCGGGTGAGATCCGCTTGGACTAACGCAGCGGGGCGGGCGCTCGAGCGCCCGCCCCGTCTTAGGTCCTTTGTGTCTGCGCGCCGCGCCGCTACGAGCGACGCCTCGTGAGCGCGCCGGCAATGAGGGCGGTCAGACCGCCGAGTGCCGGGGCGAGCGAGAGCAGCGCGCCCGCGTCGCCCGTCGCCGGGATGGTGGAGGTACCGTTGCCGGTGCCGGAGGTGCCTCCGCCGGAGTTGGTGCCGCCCTCGCCGTCGTCGCCGCTACCGCCGGGCTGTCCGCCGCCGGGCTCATCGGGCGGGTTGGGCGCCACGTAGTCCGGGTCCTCGGCGCCGCAGGCGGTGCAGACGCCCTCTTGGTAGTCGTGGCCCTTGGCCGGAACCTCGACCTCCACCTCGGTCGTGTAGTCCTCGCCGTCGAGACTCACGGTGGCGGTGAGGGTGCTCTTGCCCGGTTCGGTGCAGGTCGGCTCGACCAGGGTCGTGGACGCGATCTGCGCGCTCACCGTGCGCGTGCCGCCGCAGTCGGGGTCTGTGCAGGCGAAGGTCGCCTCAGCTGTGGTGTTGTCGGCCCCCCAAGCCCACGTGGGCGCATCGCTCCATGTGTGCTCGTGCACCTTCTCGAGCGTCACCTCGATGGAAACGTCGCCCTTCACGGTGAGGGAATCGCCCGACGCGAACTCCTCGCCGTTGACCAACAGGGAGGTGAGCAGATAGCCGTCCTCGGCCGTCGCGCTCACGGTGATGACGTCGCCGAAGGCCAGCGCATCATCGCCCGGCGTCACCTGCTGGCCCGCGCGCTCGACTACGATCGAGCCGTGCTCGAGGTCGGCGGGGACGGTGAGGTCGAAGCGCTCGATCTCTTTGAAGTAGGCGTCGACCGAGCTCTTGGCGCTCATGGCGATCTGATGGGTGCTCTCGGTGACGAGCTCCTCCTCCACGGGGGTGAACGTCGTGACCGTGCCCTGCGTCACGCCCCATTTGAGGAAGCGGCTGTCCTGGCCCGCGGTTGCCTTGAGGTCGACCACGGTATCCGGCACGAGCCCGGTGCCCGACGCGACCTGCGCGCCGTTCGCCGTCGCCGTGACCGTTCCTGAGCCGCCCGCCTCGCTCACCGCGGCGTACTCGAGCATGTAGAGCACGTCGGGCTCGAAGGCGGCGCCGACGGTCAGGTTATCGAGCACCCGCAGGGTGACGGATGCGAACTCGTCGCCATAGCTCTCGAGGGCATCTGTCCAGCCCACGAAGCGGTAGTACGTGTCCGGCGTGGCCGTGAACGTCAGCTCGGTGCCCCGGACCACCGTGATCGTGCCGTCCTCATCGGGCGTGAGGGTCTGCGTTCCGTCTGAGACCGCGACGGAGCCGCCCGTGAGCGCGGGAATCGTCACCGTGCGCGCTACCGCGGGATCGTCGACGGGCACGAAGACCGCCTCGATTGCGTGCGCGCTCTCGTACGGGGTGAAGGTCAGCTCATTGCCCACGGCGCCGATGACCTGCTCGCCCGACCCGTTCGTGACGACCCACTCCTTGAGGACGTAGCCCTCTTGCGGCGTGGCGGTGAGCTTGATCGGGTTGGACACCACCGTGCCCGCAGCGTCGAGCGGGGTGCCCGCCTCTGTCATCGCCTCGACGGTGCCGATGACGTTGCCGTCCGCATCGGTGACGGAGGACGTGTAGCTGATCTCGCTTTGGTCGACGACCTTCGCGCTGGTCACCGTGATGGTGGCGTCATTGCCGATGGAGAAATTGAACGCGCCGTCCGCCATGTTCACGGACTGGGGCTCCTCGCCGACCTGCGTCAGGGTGACATCGGTCACGATGTAGCCCTCGCGCGGGGCGACCTCGATGTAGACGATGGTCTCCTCGGGGACGCTCTCCCCGCTCTGGATGGGAACGTTGCCGAGGTGGGTCGCCGTGACCTGGACCTCGTCCGCGTTGAAGTCGAGCGTGAGGGGCACCATGCGCTTGGGCGTCGTGAGCGTGGCCTCGTTGGACCAGACGCTCTCCGTGCTCCCGCTCACCGAGGTGACGACGAAGGTGTAGGCGGTGTTGGATGCGAGTCCGTCGACCTGGTATTCGAGCGTGTCTTGAGGCAGGGGACTCTCCGTCAGCTTCCGGTAGGTCCCGTCCGCCTCCTTCTGGTAGACGTGGTAGCCGTCGATGGGACTGCGTCCGGCAGCGGAGGGATCGCTCCACGTGAGGGAAGCGCTCGTTTCGGTGTCCACGAACGCCGCGAGGTCACCCACCGCCGGGGCCGGCGCGCCGATGTTGGAGACGTTGTAGCCCACGACGAGGGCCTTCTTGCCCGCAAGGCCGAGGTCGACCTCGTCTCTGCCGAGGGTCCACGTGAACCTGTAGGAGCGCGTGACCTCCTCGGGGATGCCGTACTCATCGCTCAGGTACTTCGCATCGAGATCCTGAACCGTGCCGCTCGTCTCCGTCTCGCTCGAGGTGGTCTTGGAGGTGCTGTGCCCGCTCATCTCCTCGAGGCTGTAGTTGACGCCGGCCATCACGGAGAACATGCCGAGGTTGGCGCCCGTCGTCGCGGAGATCTCAAACGAGAAGCCCGTCTCCTGCTCGATGGTCTCCGTCGTCGCCTCGCCGCTGGTGCTCGCACTCGACGTCTCGCCGCCGTTGTAGCCGAGCTGGTAGGTGTTGAGGCTCAGCTGGTCCATATCGCTGGCGTAGCCCCAGGGGTTGCCCTCCTGGCCCAGGTAGCTAAGGTCGAGCTTCTTCATGGCGGTGAACGTGCCGCCCGTATCCGCCGTCTCCTCCGCCATCATGGCGTTGTAGACGTCGACGAAGTTGTTGTAGTCGTCCACAGACATCTGCACGTAGGTGGGCGTCTTGGGCACCGAGATGGTGAGGCCCGCCTCCTCGAGGTCGACCCATTGCGTGCCGTCCTCGCTCATGAGCTGGTAGTTGTAGTTGAAGACGGGCGTGCGGTAGAGCACCACGCTGTCATAGGCCTTGGCGGTGAAGCTGTCCGTGACGGAGCGCGTGAGCGTGTTCTCGAAGCTCTGGGTCCAGCTGTTGGCGTAACCCGCCTCGACCTCCACGTTGACGGCGGGGGTCTCCACGCCAAAGGCGCCGCCGATGCTGTAGGACTTGCTTTCGGAGGTGCCCTCCGTGTACTCGTAGGTGCGCGTGAAGGCGTAGGTGGTGGCGCCGGCGTCGTTGCCGATGTCGATCTCGTCGAAGTAGGGCGCCATCTGGAGCACCGTGAGCACCTGCGGGTCGGCGTATGCGTAGGACTTGCCCGTGTAGCGCGCCATCACGCCGTCGTCGTCGCGGTCCATGGGCGTGATGACGAGGTTGGTGTGGTGGCCGCCGCCCGTGTTGGAGATGATGAAATCGCTCGTGACGTCGAAGAAGCGCGTCTGGTCCGTGCCGCCCTGGCTTCCCACGGGTCCGCCCTCGCCGTCGTAGTTGGCGCCGCCGATCATGCCGAGGCGGTAGTAGTAGTCGTTCTGGTACCGGTCCTTCATGACGATCACGTACATGACCTGCTCGTAGCCCCACTCGTTGCCGTCGAAGTTCCCGGCCACGACGGACTGCACGTAGTGCTCGTCGACTACCTGGCTGCCCACCCCGTTATCATCATTGTTGAACACGCCCGGGGTGTGCAGGCGCTCCGGCGCCGACGTGCTCAGGTCGAAGAGCGCACCGCCCATGAAGACGTACTCCGCGGCGCCCCCTCCGTTCATGGCCACGCACTCAACATCCAGCGGGGAACGGCACTTCTCGCCTCCCGTTCCGCCGGCGAACCACGTGTTGGAGCCCACCTCAGAGAGGGTGGTCGTGCCCGCATCCTCTCCCGGATTTGCGAGCGAGCCGTCCTCGCGGGCGTTCAGCGTGATGATGACCCAGTTCTCGCCATCAATGTCCCATTGGTGGTCCATATCCACATCGTAGGAGTTCGACTTGGACGTGATGGTGTTCTTGGACCCTGCGACCACGATCTCGTCCACGCCGTCCCCGTCGATGTCGCCGGCGGCGATGCCCGGCGCGGCAGGAGCGGTCATCTTATAGCGATTGCCGTCGCGATCCTCGCGGCGCAGTTGGCAGAAGCCGCTCTTCTGGTTGTCAAAGACCGTACCGCCATCGCTTGCGCCGTAGGCAACGTTCAGCATCGGGAAGTAATAGGCGCAGTCCCAGCTTCGGCCCCTTGCTCCACCGTTGAGATAGGAAACGACGGCGAGGTCGTCGATGCCGTCACCGTTGAAGTCCCCGGTGGCGAGGTCGGCGGACATCTTGTCATGCTCATAGGTGCTGTCGTCGAGCTCATGACCGTGATTCTCCTCCACGTACTTCCAGTGCAGGAGGGACTTGTCCCGCTCTCTCATGCAGGTGATCGTGTTCGAGCCCGCGTCGTAGGAGAGCTGTGCCAAGCCGTACGTGTCGCCGTTGGTCAGCACGTGCGCCACGAGCGTCTCGCGTCCCGAGCCATCGTAGTCGCCGGCGGTGATGGCGATGTAGTTTCCACCAGTCCATGCTTCGATGCCGCTCAGCCAGCCGGCGTTGTCCTCAAAGCGGTACGTGGCACTCTCGTTGTCCTGCGTGGTGTCGACAACCACGATGACGATATCGTCCTCGCCGGTTGCGTCATGGCCGATGTAGGCGACGTGGTCCTTGCGCCCGCTGCCCGTGGGGTCGAAGGCCACCGACTCGACGTGGTACAGCTCCTTGAGCACGTTCGGCGCACTGCTGCCGTAGAGCCCCGTGCTCTCAAAGCCGTTCGCGTCTTTGCCGTCAACCCCGAGGTTGAGGCCGCTGTTCACCCGCGTGTCGTACCAGCCGAGGTCGACGGTGTTTCCGTTGTCCTTGTTGCGGTACACCATGAGCTCGCTCTCGGCGTTCAGCAGAAACGGCTGGTTCAAGAGCTGCCCATAGGGGTTCTCGGTGCTGTTCTCGTCAAAGCCCGCCGGTTTGACCCGATCCATCTCCAGGATGGAGCCAAACCGGCCGGCCCCCTCGTCCGCCAGGGCGGGCGCGGCCGCAAAGGCCGTGAGGGGAAGCGCGAGCAGTAGGGCCAGTACCGCCGCGCGTGCAAAGGGCCTCCTCATATCTCACCTTTCTCTCGGAAGCGTCCGATACCCGGGCGCTAAACCCCTCAAGTCTTGCTTGAATCAAGCGATTTGCCATCAGCCGTTTGCGGGGAAAAATGGGTGAGGTGTGAGGCGGAAAACCGGCGTGAGATGTCGCGATGACGGTTGCGGTTGCGGGTTTTGACGGCGTTTGACGCCGCGATGGTGCGCTGGGGACGGGTCGGGGGCCCGTTTACCGCCGGCGATGCGGCCGGTACGGTGCGGAATTCTATTCGCGCTGGCGAACAGTTTGAGGGCGGCCGCGTGCGCCCCGATGCCCCGGTGCGCCCCGGTGCGCCCAAATTCCGGGCGCCCCGGGGCCCTGCCTGCGAGCCGCAGCGCTACAGCGCCCAGGTAGAGGACTCCGCCTGGAGGCTCACCATGTGCGCGAAGAGGCCTCCTTGCGCCAGCAACTCGGCGGGCGCGCCCTGCTCGACGACGCGGCCCCCATCGAGCACCACGATCTTGTCGGCTGCTTGCACGGTGCGCATGCGGTGGGCGATCACGATGACGGTCTTGCCGGCGAGCAGGCGGGACAGCGCCTGCTGCACCTCCGTTTCGTTCTCGACGTCGAGCGATAGGTTTTTTGACCTAATGCGTTATCGGCTCTGCGTCTATGCGTCTGGCACTTTTAATCATTTTTTTTTGAATTTATTATATGTGTTAGCTAACTGTCCACAAGCCGCGTTAATCTCTCTGCCATGAGA
>DVMF01000062.1 GCA_018715125.1 Candidatus Coprousia avicola
GGCGCGCGTGGTGCTCGGCAACCTCGTGTCCTCCTACGTTCTGACCGTCATTCATCAGGCGCTGATCGACTCGGCAGCCTCCGAGCAGGGTGCGCGCCGCAAGGCCATGCATTCGGCAACGGACAACGCGACCGCGATCATCGCAACCCTCACCCGCACCTACAACCGCGTGCGTCAGGCATCCATCACGACCGAGATCAACGAGATCGTGGGCGGCGCCAACGCATTGGAGGAATAGCTATGGCTCAGAGCTATGATTTGAACGACATCAAGGACGCCGTCACGCGCCATACGGCGGGCGAGGGGCATATCGTCCGTATCGTGGGCCCCGTGGTGGACGTCAAGTTCGAGGGACAGGTCCCCGCGATCTACAACGCCCTTACCGTCGAGGCCGACACGCCCATGGGCCATGTGTCCACGATCCTCGAGGTCGAGAGCCAGCTGCCCGGTGGCGTGGTGCGCACCGTGGCCATGAGCTCCACCGACGGCCTTATCCGCGGCATTGCGGTAACGGACACGGGCGGCCCCATGACCATGCCCGTCGGCCCCGGAACCCTGGGCCGCATCTGGAACGTGCTCGGCAAGCCGGTCGACGGCAAGGAGATGCCCGAGGTGGAGGATTATTATCCGATCCATCACCCGGCGCCCCACTTTGACGAGCTCACCACCAAAACCGAGATCTTCGAGACGGGCATCAAGGCCATCGACCTGCTCGAGCCCTATATCCGCGGCGGCAAGACCGGTCTTTTCGGCGGCGCCGGCGTGGGCAAGACCGTGCTGATCCAGGAGCTCATCAACAACTTGGCGCTCGAACACAACGGCACGTCGGTCTTTACCGGCGTGGGCGAGCGCACCCGCGAGGGCACCGACCTCTACCTCGAGATGAAGGAATCGGGCGTTATCGATAAGACGTGCCTTGTCTACGGTCAGATGAACGAGCCTCCCGGAGCACGTCTCCGCGTGGGCCTCGCCGGCCTGACCGCGGCGGAGTATTTCCGCGATCGCGGCCAGGACGTGCTTCTGTTCATCGATAACATCTTCCGCTTCTCGCAGGCGGGCTCCGAGGTTTCGGCGCTGCTCGGCCGTATGCCGTCCGCCGTTGGCTACCAGCCCACGCTTGCGACCGAGATGGGCGACCTGCAGGAGCGCATCACCTCGACCAAGACCGGCTCGATCACCTCGGTGCAGGCTGTCTACGTGCCGGCCGACGACTTGACCGACCCTGCGCCGGCCACGACGTTCACCCACCTCGATGCCCAGACGGTGCTTTCGCGCAACATCGCGTCGCTCGGCCTCTATCCGGCCATCGACCCCCTTGCCTCGTCTTCGGACGCCCTCGATCCCGCCATCGTGGGCGAGGAGCACTACCGCGTCGCCGTCAAGGTGCAGGAGATCCTTCAGGAATACTCCGACCTGCAGGACATCATCGCGATTCTCGGTATGGACGAGCTTTCCGAGGAGCAGCGCCTTACCGTGAACCGCGCGCGCAAGCTGCAGCAGTTCCTGTCGCAGTCGTTCCACGTGGCAGAGAAGTTCACGGGCAACAAGGGCGTGTACCTGCACATCGAGGATACGGTCCGCAGCTTCGCCGCCATTGTGGACGGCGAGTGCGACGACCTGCCCGAGCAGGCGTTCCGCTATGCGGGCACCATCGATGACGTGCGCGAGCGCGCCGCCAAGATGGAAGCGGAGGCGTAAGGACATGCGCATTCGTATCGCCTGCCCGGAGTCGAATGCCTATGAGGGGGAGGCGGCGTTTGTCGCGCTGCCTTCCTCCGATGGGGAGTGCGGTGTGTTGCCGGGCCACGCGAGCGAGATCTGCACGGTCGAAGCCGGTGTGGTGCGCGTGTGCGATGCCGCGATGGGCACGGTGGACCATCGGTTCGCCGTTGCCGGCGGCTACGCCGAGATCACCGCAGACGAGGTCGTCATTCTCGCGCAGCGGGCGTGCGACCTGGCTGAGGTGGACGCCGATGACGCCCGGGCACGGTTACAAGAATTTGAAGAGCAGCTGAGTAATTTGTCTGCAAATGATGCACGACGCGCCTATCTCTATAATGAGATGGCGTGGCTGAAGCTCCTGCTTGCCGCGTAAGCGCCCCGGCTCCGGCCGGGCAACGGTCGGAAATGCATGAGGTGAGGTAGGGACTTGGATATCATTCGTGTTCAGGGCGGGCATGACCTGTCCGGTTCGGTGCGCGTCTCGGGCGCAAAGAACTCTGCGCTCAAGCTGATGGCCGCCACCCTGCTCGCTCCGGGCACGACGACGTTATCCAACGTCCCCAACATCTCAGATGTGCACGTTATGGGCAAAGTGCTCAAGGGTCTCGGTGCCTCTATCGAGGTACTGGACGAGCACACGCTCGCTATCGATACCTCCGGCGCGGATTCATGGGAGGCCCCCTACGAGCTCGTCGCCAAGATGCGCGCCTCGACGGCGGTCATGGGGCCCCTGCTCGGCCGCTTTGGAAGGGCGAAGATCGCCATGCCCGGCGGTTGCAACCTTGGCGCGCGTAAGATCGATATGCACATCCTGGGCCTCGAGGCGCTCGGCGTGTCGTTTGACACGAGCCACGGTTATATCTTCGCCGACGCCGAAAACGGCCTTACCGGCACCACGGTTACCCTCGAGTTCGCAAGCGTCGGCGCCACGGAGAACCTTATTATGGCGGCGGTGCGTGCCCGCGGCACCACGGTGATCGATAACGCGGCGCGCGAGCCCGAGATCGTCGACCTTGCCAACATGCTGAATGAGATGGGTGCCCGCATCGAGGGCGCCGGCACGCCCGTCGTCACCATCGAGGGCGTCGACGAGCTGCATCCTGTGGCCCACCGCGTCATCGGGGACCGCATTGAGGCAGGTACGTTCCTCGTGGCAGGAGCGCTCGCCGCCGACCCCGAGGGTATCGAGGTCACGGGCTTCAACCCGCATCACCTCGGCATGGTGCTCAAGAAGATGGAGCTCATGGGCATCCGCTTGGAGCGCGGCGCCGAGGGCGTGCGCGTGTGGCGCGCCGATCATCTCACCCCCGTCGATATCCAGACGCTTCCCTTCCCGGGCTTCCCGACCGACATGCAGGCGCAGGTCATGGTGCTCTCTGCCCTTGCCGACGGCAGCTCGGTCATTACCGAAAACATTTTTGAGAACCGGTTTATGTTTGCCTCCGAGCTCGTGCGCATGGGGGCGGAAATACGCATCGAGAGCCACCATGCCATCGTGCACGGTGTCTCCTCGCTGTCGGGCGCCCAGGTGGTTTCGCCCGATCTGCGGGGCGGTGCGGCGCTGGTGCTTGCCGGTCTGGTGGCCGAGGGCGAGACCGATGTCTCCGCCATCCACCACATTGACCGCGGGTATGAGCGCTTCTGCGACAAGCTGGTCGGGCTGGGCGCGGCGGTTTCGCGCGTACGCGTGCCCGATCTTGCCGAAGACTAGGTTAGGTTCCCCATGAGCATGCGTAAAAAACCCGTCCAGCACACCCATCGTCCCACCACGGGTGCAGCAAGCCGTATCTACAGCCGCGAGAACGTGGGGCGTTACGCGGAGCGCGCGCGCCAGCGCCGTCGCGGCCGCGTTATTCGCCGCGGGCTCCTCGTCGGCGTGCTCGGCGTACTCCTCGTAGGCGTGGTGACCGCCGGCGCATGGGTGACGAGCCTTATGTCGCGCCTTAATGACGGCGAGGTCATCACGAGCGATCTTTTGGCGACGCTTACCGACTCCGATGTGACGCGCGAGCCGTTCTACATGCTGCTCTTGGGTACAGACGGCCGTCCCGGCGAGGAAACCTACCGCACCGACTCCATCATTCTGGCCCGCGTCGACCCGACGGACAAAGAGGTCACCCTGATCTCGATCCCGCGTGACACGGCCTATGTCTATAAGGGGTCGACGGTGAAGATCAACGCCGTCTTTAGTTATGGCGGCTCCGACGACATGGTCCAAGCGGTCAACGACCTTTGCGGCGTTCAGATTTCGGAATATGCCGAGATCAACTTCGATGGCCTGAAGGCGCTTGTCGACGCAGTCGGTGGCATCGACATCTACGTGCCCGAGGGCGACGGCGTCGACGACCCCGAGGCCGGCCCGGTGGTTATCGAGCCCGGGCAGCAGCACATGGATGGCGAGGCGGCCCTCACGTTCAGCCGCGCGCGCCATCAGTTTGCCGACGGCGACTACACCCGCATGCGCCATCAGCGCATGGTCTTGGGCGCGCTCGCCGAGAAGATCCTCAACAACCTCGACGTCACCACCGTGCCCGCGCTTATGAACCAGCTGGCCGATATGGTGAAGACATCGCTCAACGTGACCGACATCGTCTCGCTCATCAACGCCATGCACGGTATGGACGTCGACAACATGTACTCGGCCAACCTGCCCTCGTGGGCCGGTCCGGACACCTACATCAACGGCCAGAGCTTCGTGTTTGTGGATGAGACCGCGCTCGCGGAGATGATGGCGCGCGTGGACGCGGGCGAGGACCCGCAGGGCCCGCAGACCATGGGCACCACCGGAGAAGGCGGCGGCACCGTGGGCGATCTGTACGAGAACAGCAACGAGGACTGGATTTACGGAACGGCCACCACGGGGTCCTCGGGCGAATCCTCGACAGAGGGATCCGAGGGCGATACCTCAACGGCGCAGTAACTCGCGGGGAGCAGACAAGGAGCGGGGCGCAGGCGTGGATGCACGTCTGCGCCCCGTTTTTTAGCTTGCGTCTCCCGTTCGCCTTTGGGCAGTGCCGGCACCTTACGCGAAGAGCGCCACCAGCTCCTGCAGCACGTCCACCATGCGTTCGAGCGAGCTCACGGGAATGAACTCGTTGACGCCGTGGCAGCAATACCCGCCGGTCGAGAGGTTGGGGCAGGGGAGCCCGCGGAACGAGAGCTGGGCGCCGTCGGTGCCGCCTCGAATGGGCAGCACGCGCGGCTCGATGCCCGCCGCCGTGAACGCCTCCTGTGCGCGGTCGATGAGCTCGAGGTGATCGCGCACGATCTCGGCCATGTTGCGATACTGCTGCACAATCTCAACCGTCACGCGCTCGGCGCCGAGCTCGGCGTTTACAAACGCGGCGGCGCGCCCGATGAGCGCGATCTTCTCGTCAAACCGGGCGGCGTCGTGGTCGCGCACGATATAGCGGGCCGTGGCGTGCTCGCAGGTTGCGGAGACGCCCTCTAAATGGATAAAGCCCTCGTAGCCCTCGGTGTGCTCGGGGCGCATGTGCGCCGGCAGCAGCGCGTGGAACGCAGCAAACAAGTTGCCGGCGTTGACCATCTTGTCCTTGGCGTCGCCCGGATGGATGGAATAGCCGCGGAAGCGCACGGTGGCCTCTGCCGCATTGAAGCATTCCCATTCGAGCTCGCCGATCGGCCCGCCGTCGACGGTGTAGGCGTAGGCGCACCCAAAGGTGTCGATGTCGAGCAGCTCGGCGCCGTGCCCGATCTCCTCATCCGGGCAGAAGCAGATGCCGAGACGCGGATGGGGGAGGGCGGGGTTCTCCGCAAGGCGTGCGACGAGGGCCATGATCTCGGCGATGCCCGCCTTGTCATCGGCTCCCAGAAGCGTGGTGCCGTCGGTTACCACCAGGTCCTCGCCCACCAGATCGTGTAAGGCGGGCAGGGTCTCGGGGGTGATGGCGACCGGCCCCTCGGGTGTCTCTCCCGCGACAAGGTCGCCGCCGGTGTAGGTAACGACGTGCGGACGCACCCCGGTGCCGCTGACGACCTCTGTTGTGTCGAGATGGGCGATCAGGCCCAAGGCGGGCGCCGCCTCTGCTCCGGGGCTGGCGGGAAGCGAGGCGAGCACGTACGCGTTCTCGGTCACTTGCACGCCCTCTGCACCGAGCCCCTCGAGTTCGGCAGCCAAAAGGCGCGCGAGGTCAAACTGGCAGGTGCTCGAAGGGACTTGGTCGGAGTGCTCGTCGGACGAGGTGGTATCGATGCGGACGTAGCGGCAGAAGCGCTCGAGCACATCGGAGCTGGGGGAGGTTGCCATGGGCTGCCTTTCTCGTAGGAGGGGTCGGACCCTCCCACTCTACCATGCCCAACATGTCGCGCGGCAACCGCGAGGCGCCCGTGGAGCCGGGCCGTGATCCACGGATGCGAAGGGTGGGTGCGAAGCGCGGTATGGCGGATGGTGCTTGGGTGCAGGCGGTGTACGATGGGGTAGAATCAGCACCAATGTGTGACCCGCGTGGGCGGGCGCGATGTTTTGGGCGGGAGCGCGATTGCAGGGGAGGCAGCGCCGATGGAGACGACGGAGAGCTCGCACGATTTGCATCTCACCATGGCCAACGAGGACTACCTCGAGAGCATGGTGCGCATCGAGCACGAGGAGGGCGGCGAGGCGGGCGTCCGCTCCGTAGACATCGCCAACCGCCTCGGCGTATCCAAGGCGTCGGTCAACAAGGCGGTGTCGGCGCTCAAGGGGCAGGGGCTTGTCGAGCAGGCGCATTACGGCAAGGTCATGCTCACGCCGCAGGGGCGCGAGATCGGTGAGGCGGTCTGGTACCGCCATCGCCTGCTGCGGACGTTTTTGGCGCGAGAGCTCGGCGTGCCGTACGAGCGGGCCGACGTCGAGGCCTGCCAGATGGAGCACGCGGTGTCTGAGGACACCTTGGAGCGCTGGCTTTCGTACCTGGAGCGTCAGGGCATCCAGGTGGTAGAGGAGTAGGCGTTGCTTGCCGAGGCAGCATATTACAACCGCGCCGGGGCCGAGGCGCTGAGGCGGCGCCTGGCCGACGAGGTGCTGCTCGCCCAAGGCCCCACGGGAACGGTGCTCATGGGTGAGCTGGACGCCGAGGCGGTGCCCCCGGCGTTTTGGAACCTGGCCGAGCCGTCGACGGTGCAGGCGATCCATCGTCTGTACGAGGCGGCAGGTGCCCAGGTGCTCATCACCAACACGTTTCAGGCGAGTGGCCCAGCCCTCGCGCGCGACAAGATTGTCCCCGCCATGGCGGAGGTCAATCGCGCCGGCGTCGATAACGCGCGTGCCGCGGTGCCCCAGCTCGTGCTGGGCTCGATGGGGCCGTGCGGCCTCGACTGGACGCGGCGGGACACCCCTGCCTTCCGCGCGTGCCGGGCGGCATATCGCGAGCAGGCGCTGGCGCTTCTTGCGTCGGGCGCAGACGGCATTCTGCTCGAGACCTTCACCTCTATACGCGATTGCGAGCCCGCTCTCGCCGGTGTGGGCGATGTGGCGGACGGCATGCCCGTGCTCGTGAGCTTCGCGATTGGCGAGGAGGGCGAGCTTCTGGGCGATGGCCTTACGATCGAGGGGGCCGTCGTGTATGCCGAGAAACACGGTGCGGCGGCGGTGGGCATCAACTGCTGCTCGCTTGCGGCCGCCACGGCCGCCGTCCCGCGTTTGGTGGCGGCGGCGCGGACGCCGGTGATGGTGCGTCCCCACGCGGGGGTGCCCGAGCGCGATCGAGACGGGCATCTGGTGTGGCCCGATGGCCCTGAAGTCTTTGCGGAGGCAGCGCTTGCGTGGCGAGCCGCCGGGGCGCACCTGGTGGGCGCCTGCTGCGGTGCGACGCCGGCGACCACGGCGGCGATGGCGGATGCCCTGACGGGATAGGTGCCGGGCGCACCCGTGTTGCGCGCGCGGTCGACGCCGCGCCTGTGGAGCTGTTGCGGCTCCCGTTGCCGAGGCGCGGCACGGGGTATACCTCTCACGTACGTTTGTAGCGGCCTGTGCAAGAGGTGTGAACCCTTGGCGACGATGATTACCTTTGGAACCGACGGATGGCGCGCGCGCCTCGACGGTGATTTTACCGATGAGAACCTAATTCGCCTCGCGGATGCCGCGGGCGCTTGGTGGGCGCGGCAGGCGCCGGGTGCACTTATATATGTGGGATACGACACTCGTCCCGGAGCGGAGCGCTTTGCCGTGCTTGCCGGCGAGGTGCTTGCCGGACACGGCCTTGTTGCCAAGGTGTCCGATCGCCCGGCGCCCATGCCTGCCGTGTCTTGGGCCGTCGCCCGTGACGCGCGCGCCATCGGCGGCTTTGAGGTGACGGGCTCCCATAATCCGCCCGACTATCTAGGGGTAAAGCTATGTCTTGCGGGCGGGGCCACACTCACCCAAGATGCCGCTGATGCCATCGAGGCGGGTGTCGACGCCGATCCAACTGAGGCGCGGGGCCCCATAGAGCGCAAGAACTTCGTCATTCCCTATATGGATCACCTCTGCGAGATCGTAGACGGTGATGCCATTGCGCGCGCGCGACTGCGGGTGGTATGCGATCCGTTGTACGGAGCGGCGCGCGGCCTCGTCGCCGATGCCCTCGGCGCGCTCGGTGTCGAGGTGGTCGAGATCCACGGCCACGATGATGCCGATACGCCCGACATCCACCCCGATCCCATCGAGCCCTGGATTGACGACTGCGAGCAGGCGGTTGTCGCCCACGGCGCATGCGCCGGCCTCATCACCGACGGCGATGCGGATCGTGCCGGTGCGGTTGACGAGCGGGGACGCTGCGTATCGCCGGCGCACCTCATCGCGCTTCTGGCAGAGCACCTGGTTCAGCACCACGGCCTTTCCGGCCGCGTCGTGGTCAACCAGTCAACGCCGGTTATCGCGCGCCGTGTCGCCCAGGACCTTGGCTGCAGGGTGAATGTCAAGCCCGTCGGTTTCAAACATATATATGAAGAGATGCGCAAGGGCGATGTCCTCATCGGGGGCGAAGAGGCCGGCGGCATAGGTATTCCGGCGTATAGCCCTGAGCGCGACGGGATCCTCACCCTCATCTTGATCTGCGAGCTCATGGCTAAGACGGGAAAGACACTCGGCGTATTGGTGGACGAGCTGACGGAGCGCTTCGGCGCAACAAGCTACGCCCGCCGCGACCTGAGGTTGGAAAACGAGGTGATCGAAGCCTTTCGGACGATGCTACCCGGGGTGAACCCGCACGAGGTCGCAGGGCGGGAGCCGGTTCGCGTAAGCCATATGGATGGTTTGCGCCTTGAGTTTGCAGATGAAAGCTGGCTGCTTTTGCGCCCCTCGGGCACGGAGCCGGTGGTGCGCGTCTGCGCCGAGGCGCCGACCGTGGAGATGCGCGACGCCCTCTTGGACGCCGGCTGCGAGCTTGCGCGGGGCGACTTCGCGCTCTGAAAGCAGGACTGCATATAGTCCAATGAGGCGTTGTGAAGCATTTTGCATCGGCGAGCGGTAGCAAATTGTAGACGAGCGTTACGGCAACACAACATGTTGTGGTGAGAACGACCTAATTGTGCAGGAACCGTGGACGCCGGATTCCCCCTTGCGCCCGGCCCCTCCGGGTGGCAATATATCTCCTTGCCGCGCGGGCCGCACCCCACGGGGGAGGCCGCGGCGGGCACCTTGAGAACCGGATATCGCGGGAGGA
>DVMF01000063.1 GCA_018715125.1 Candidatus Coprousia avicola
GAAGGCGTGCGACTCCCCTATCCAATCCATGAGCTCGTCGTCGATATCGCCCGGCCGCTCCACCAGTACATGGTGGGTCCAGCGGTGGGGATAGGGCTCGGCCGCGATGGCGATGCGCGGCGATTCCTTGCGGTACGCGAGACCGAAGGTCACCACCAGACAGCGACTCGGCCAATCGCGGCGGCGTCTGAGGGGCAGCGACGCCCAGGCGAACCCAAACCGGTCGGTGAAAGCTATCTGCGTCTTCTGCACGCTCACGGCGATATCCCCGAAGGCCTCGTTTATACGGTCCTCGAGCACCAGGTAGACGGGCAGCATCTCCGGCTCCCGCCCGAAGAAGCGCGAAAGGTCGGCATGCGCGGCGTACATGGGCTACACCCGACGGCGCACGGGGACCCAGACCTCGCTGTAGGCGGTCCCATCGGCGCGCTGGCGGGAAAACGAGAACATGCGGAAGCCGTCGAGCTCATAGGGCGCCTCGGCAAGCCATGTTCCGTAGATGGCCGCCGTGGTCTCTTGCATAGCGGCCGGAAACGACCCGTCTGAGGGAAAGACTGCCCACGTACGCGCCGGAACCGCGACGACATCCAGCCCCGCGCCCGCCTCATGCGCCGTCGTCAGCACGCCGATCAGATGCCAGAGCGTGCCCGACTCCTCCATAAAATCGGTATCGGAGTCCCACGAGACGTTGACCACCTCGCGCGGACCGACGTCCTGCAGCCGATGCATCTCGGCGCGCTGCTCGGGGGTGATGCCGGCTGCCAGCGCGGCGATCGCCGGGCTCTCGCCCTCGAACGTAAGGGGCACGCGCGCCATGACGCCCGCGAAGCGGAACGCCGGCATCTCGCAGATACGGTATTCCATGGAACCTCCTTGGGTTGCGCTATCCTCGCTGGAGCCCGCTTGGCATAGGTGCGCCATAGCCCGCCCTCAACACTCCTCGACGTTGCGGACGCACGGTATGAGCCAGGTTACCAGGGCGAGCGCCACCATCGCGGTGCCGGCACCGACAAACCAGGCGGGCGCGCCGACCGAGTCCGCGAAAAGCGTTGAGACGGCGAGCCCGGCCGGCATGGCCCAGGACATGATGGCGCCGTAGAGCCCGAAGACGCGACCCAGAAACTCCGGCGGGATCTTCTCCTGCATGAGCGCCGTCTGGGGTCCGGAATACCATGGCGAGCTCGCGCCCATGAGGAAGCTCAGGGCGAGGAAGGCGAGAAAACCGTCCGAGCCGAGGAGCCCCGCGGCGACCGTCGATGCACCGTACAGGGCCGTCGCCGCAACCACCGCGAGAGCCCGGTTTCTGAAGCCTCCCGTTGCCGTGAGCAGCGCCGAGCCCGCGATCATGCCCGCGGCGAACGCGATCTCGGCCAGGGCGGCGTCGGCGGTCGTGCCCCCGAACTGCCCCATCGTCATAAGCGGGAAAAGCGCCGAAATGGGCGAGAAGAAGAGGGTGAAGGCGAAACCGCACCAAAGCAGGGCGAAAAGCCCTCGGTACCCGCGAAGGACCCGGTAGCCCTCGGCAGTCTCGGCGGCAAGGGAGCGCGCGGCGCGCGCGATGCCCGCCGGCTCGCGCCCGCCCGCGCGGGAGCGAGGGGAGTCCGCCGTATCGGCCCCGGCGCCGCCGGCGCGGCACCCGTCAGCGTCCAAGCGGGCGGCGACGACCGCCGCCGTGGCGAAGAGGGCGCCCGCCACATCGAGCGCGACCATGGCCGTAAGTCCCCATGCGGGATAGATGACCGCGGCGACTGCCGTCCCCAGGATGTAGCCGCCCGACTGCACCGCCTGGGTGACGCCCGCAAGGCGCGTCAGGTGCTCTGCCGGGGCGACCAGGGGCGTAAGCGTCTGGAACGCGGGCGTGTGGAAGGCGCTTCCCACGGCGCGGAAGAACAGGGCGGCGACAACGACCCCTACGGGCAGCGTCCCGGTCAGCGAGACGAGCGCCACGACGGCGCTCACCCCCGCGATGAAGAGGTCCGCGCCGACCAGCACGCGCCTGAGCGGAAGACGGTCGACGATGGCGCCCGCAAACGTGCCGAAGAGTGCCAGCGGGAGAAAGCCGGCGAGCGACGCCAGCGAGAGCATGCCCGCGGAGCCCGTCGAGAGGGTGATGTGCCACACAAAGCCCATCTGCAGGATGGAGCTCGTGAGAACCGATACGAGCTCGCCGGTCCACACGCAGGCGAGCTTCACCTGCCAGGAACCGCGCCCGGTCTGCGCGCGCCTATCGCTCAATCAGGCCTCCTTACGTCGCGGACGCTCAAGGACGAGGGTTCGCACCAGCGAGGCGAGAAGCGCCACCGCCACCAGCGCCGCCAGCAGATGAAACACCGTGGCGAACCCGTGCATGAACAGCTCGGGCCGCTCGGGCAGAAAGCCCGTAACCCTCTGCCCCGCCTCCGCACTCATCGTAGCGAACAGCACGCCCACGGAGATCGTCGTTCCGAGCGACTGGCCCAGATAGCGCATGAGGTTGCCGAGCGAGCCCACGAAGCCGAGCATCTCGGGCGCGGCGTGCCCCATGATGAGCGAGTTGTTGGGCGACTGGAACATGGCGCTTCCGAGCGACGTGAACATGAGCATGGGGACGAGGACGGCGATGGGCGTCGCGAGCGAGAGCGTCGACAGGCCGAAGAGCCCCACGGCGAAGACCGCCTGACCGGCGAGCGTGGGCTTGATGCAGCCGATGCGGTCGGAGAGCGCGCCCGAGAGCGTGCCGATGGTCGCGTTGACCAAGGGATAGCATGCGAGGACGAGCCCCGCGACCGCCGGGTCGAGACCGAGCGCGTCCTGCAGGTAGAACGGCATGACGATGGTCACGCCTGAGAGCCCCATGAAGACGAGCACCATCGCGAAGAGGTCGATGTCGAAGCTCAGGTTGCGAAAGAGCCCGAAGTGCACGAGCGGCACCTCCTGCCGGCGCTCGACCATCGCGAACGCCACCAGCAGCACGGCGCCGGCGGCGAGCATGCCGAGCGAGAGCGCGTCCACGGAGCTCTCCATCAGCGTGATGGCCGCGAACACGAAAAGAATCGCCGGCACGATGAGCACCGCACCCGCCACATCGAAGCTGCGGCGCCCTTCGGGCCGCCGATTGGGCAGCGCGTACACGCCGATGGCGAGCGAGATGATGCCGATGGGGATGTTGATGAGGAAGATGACCTCCCAGGGGAAGAGCGATACGAAGACGCCGCCGATGGTGGGGCCCGCCATGGCCCCGAGCGCCGTGAACGTCGCCACGAGCCCCAGGGCCCTGCCGCGCGTCTTGGCGAAGAGCTCGGTGATGATGCCCTGGTTGTTGGCGAGGCTCGCGGCCACGCCGAGCGCCTGCACGCCGCGGGCGACGACAAGGAGCTCGAGCGTTCCCGAGGCGGCGCAGAGCGCCGAGCCTGCGACGAAGAGCACGACGCCCGCCTGGAAGACGCGCACCTTGCCGACGATGTCGCCCAGCCGCCCGAACACGAGCAGAAAAGCGCAGGTGATCACGAGGAACACGCTCGCGACGAGCTGGATCTCCGTACCGCCGACGCCGAGCTCGCGCTGCATGGTGGGGAGCGCCACGTTGACGATCGTGCCGTCGAGCGTCTCCATGAAGGTCATGCACAGGATGGCGAACAGGGCGAGCGCCCGCCTTCCACGTGAGAGCGCAGGGGGCGCTGCGACCTCATGTCCGCGGGCTGCATCGAGCTGCGGGGCGCCCTTCACCTGCTGCTGATCTCTTTCCATCGTCATTCCTCTCCCCTACCGTGCCGGGTCCCAAACAGGGCCTCGAGCGTCATATCGATGAGCGCGTCGACGGCGCGCTCGAGCTCCTCGGCGGTGAATGCGTCGCGCGCGAGCAACGTGACAGCGCATACCCGCTGGAGCGATTCGGCGAGCTCGAGGTCCGCATCGCGCGCCTCTCCCACCGAGCGCTCCAGAAGACGCGCGAGCGCACCGCCGGACATCTCGGGCCCCATCACGACGTCGTAGGGCAAACCCGCGCGGATCCTCTGGAAATCCTGCCGGCTCAGGCACCGGAAGATGCAGCGCTCACCGTGCCACACCTCGCGCATCCACCGCTCGAGCACGACGCGCTCGCCGCCGCGCTCGGCGCGCGCAAGCTCGCGCTCGAGCGCTCCCACGAGCTCTCGCCGGTTCTCGGCGACCATCTCGGTCACAAACGCCGTCTTGGAGGAGAAGAACCCGTAGAACGTGCTCGCGGCGATTCCCGCCTCCTGAGCGATGTCCTCGATGCGCATGGCGCGGTATCCCCGCGCGAGCAGACAGGACCACCCGGCATCGAGCATGCGGCGTCGGAGCCCCTCTTTATCGGACGGGGTGAATATCGCCGGCATGGCACTCCTCCCTACCTTGATTCCGATAGAGATGGTATCACCATCCGAATATTGTTAGCGAATATTCATGTTATATCTTCGGGATTATGGTCGGCCCGCCGCGCCATCGCCCGCGGTGTGCGGGCGGCGCGCATAGACGTCGTTTCTGATCAGGCGGTACACCACGGCCGCTAGCGGAACGCCCACGAACATCCCCGCGATGCCGAAGGCGCCGCCGCCGACCGTCACCGCCGCGAGCACCCAGATCCCGGGCAGCTGGATCGAGGACCCCACGACGTGCGGGTAGATGAGGTCGCCCTCCAGCTGCTGCAGCACGATGATGAAGACGAGGAAGACGAGCGCCTGCAACGGGGACTCCATGAGTATGAGGAAGGCGCCGATGATGCCCGAGAGCAGGGCGCCCACGATGGGAATGAGCGCCATGAAGGCCGTCAGAGCCCCGATCATCATGGGATGCGGGAGCCCGAGGAGCACCATGCCCATCGCACAGAGCACGCCCAGGATAGCGGCCTCGGCGCACTGGCCGACGAGGAACCGGTGGAAGCAGTCGTCGGCGATGCCCGCGACGTAGCGCACGCGTCCGAGGGCGCGGCCCGGAAGATAGCGCTCCAGCACAAGGTTGAACTGCCCGGACAGCTTATGCTTGCCGAGCAGGACGAAGAGCGCGAAGACGAAGGCGAGCACGAAGGTGGCGACACCTGAGGCGATGCCCGACACCGCACCCACCACGCCATGCATGACGAGCTGCGCGGCATCCCCCACGCCCGCCTTCCAGTCGAAGGCGGCAAGGGAGTCCGCCGCCGCGTCGAGGGTCTCCGGCGTGAGGATGCCCGCATCTTCCAGCCATGCGCCGAGCGCCGAAAGGGCGACGGGCACCTCGGATACGAGAAGGCGGATGCAGTCGATGAGCTGGGGCACGACGAGCACGACCACCGCCGCGACGATGCCGGCGAGAGCGGCGACCGCGATGACCAGGCTCGCGAGGGGGCGCAGGCGCTGAACGACCGGATGCGTCGACCCCGGCAGCAAGTGTCTCTCGAAAAAGCTCATCAGGATGTTAAGGGGATACGCGAGCACGAACCCCAGCACGATGGGCGCAAGCGAGGACGCGATAAGCCCGATGAACCGCTCGATGGTCGGCCAGTAGTAGATTCCCAGGTAGACAGCGAAGGCTGCGAGCGCCACGGCCGCTATGGTCTTTGCAGATGGGTGTTCCATAAGCTCCTCGAGGGCACGCGCGCGGGCGCGGCCCGTTTCAGTTGGATTGTGTGGGCAGATAGGGGTGCATGGCCTGCGCAAGGTTCGCGAGGTTGCGCGTCTGGATATAGACGCGGCCCTCGCCCGTGAAGGTGTTCACCAGGCCCTCGCCCGTCGTGAAACCTACGAGCCCGCTCGCGGCCTCGATGCGATATGACAGCGAGGTGTCCCATGCAACCACGTGCTCGTTGTCGACGACAAGCGGAGCGCCCGCCGTGACGTCGAGCGCGAGGATGTCGCCGAACGCGGTCACGAGGAGCGACCCGTGTCCCGCGACCTCCATGACGAAGAGGCCGCCGGTGTTGCCGAAGAGCGCCTTGGAGATGCCCTGGTTGACCATCGTGTACTCGACCTCGTCATCGCAGGCGAGAAACGCGCCGGTGTTCAGGCGGTACCGGTGCCCGTCGTCGACCTTGAGCTCGACGATCTTGCCCGGCACAGGCGGCGCCACGGCGATCTCGCCGTCAGGCTGGGTGCCGGTCGCCGTGGTGATGAACATCGACTCGCCGCTCGTGATGCTGCGGCCGATGGCGCTGAAGACCCCGCCCAGCCCCTTCTTCCGGGAATTGAGACCACCGGCGATCTCAACCCCACGGGAATACACCATGCTCCCGCTCTCGGTCCTGACGGTATCGCCCTCGCCGAGCGAGATGCGTGCGATAGGGCAATCGGTGTCGCCGGCAAGCACAAACCTCATGGGCTCTCCTCCCCTCGAGCGGCCGCAGCCGCGCATACCTTCCTCGACTATACCCCGCAGGGGCCGCGGCGAATCCCCTGCCCGCATGCGCCCCCGTGCCATCCGTCATCCCGCATAGCTTGTGTGTGTGGGTATAAACGAACCTACGACCGAGCCTCAACGCAAGAAGGTCCCCATGGACGCGTACGTCACCCTCGGCCTCGGCATCATCGCCACCGTGCTCGCCGGCTGCGCGGCGGTTGCCGCCCGGTTCGGGAGCCTCGTCGCCTTCTGTTCCGTCGCCTGCGCCCTCGGCTCCCTGACGGGCGTCATCTGGTGCCTCTGGGGCTTTGCGCAGCGAGGAGACTGGTCCGGCTTTGTCGACACCGTCGGCGCGTTTCTTGTCTGCGCCCTCATACTCGACGCGCTTGTGCTTGCCCTGCTCGCACTGGCGCTGATGAGGGAGCATCGCCGCCGTAACGCAGCGTCTTAGCATAGGCGTACCAGTGGTAAGCGAGGTGGGACACCGCGAAAGCTAGGGCCCATCGATTAGCGGAAGACACAGGGAACCGCCGCGCGAATGCCCCGTTGCCCCAGATATAAATAACCCCCTATGGACAAAAACCGCATCGAAATAATCATCGGCGCCTCTCTCGACACCTGAGGCACCCTGCCGATACCGTTGGGAAACGCATTTTCCCGCGCAAAAGCGCCTTATGGGGACACCAGCACGTCATCTTGGGCCTCGAACCTGCCGTGGTGAAGGCGCGGCGACCTATCCGATGCGTTCGCCGAAGGACGTAACCATTATCTCGATGTGGTTTTTGTCCAAGGGGGGTTACTTATTGCCATCCCTAACCGTTCGCGACCTCGTCAACATAGGTCCCGAGGGCGCGTACGAAGGCGCTGAGCGCATGCGTCATGCGTCCGCGCCGCACCCCAAACACAAGGGGGCGGGTCGACGCCCCCGAGGGGCACCGCAACCAGTCCCATCTTGGACAGGTCGGGTATGCACGGCACGACGACGCAGGCGATGGCCGCCGCGGCAAGCGCCGTCGCGGCCTCAACATTTGCGCACATGATCGCGTTGTCGGGCCCAACGTAACCGACTACCTGCCGCTGCAGGGCATCGATGGCCGCCGCCGCGGTATACGGGTTGCAAATGGCAACCTTGCCTGCGCCGGCGAGCTCGTCGAGGCTCACCGTACCCGCAGCGGCAAACGGATGGTCGGGGGCGCAGTAGCACACCACGGGCGTATCACCGAGGCGACGGAAGACCGTGGATGCGGCGGGCGCCCCCGGGGGATCGCGGAACTCCAGGAGCGCATCGAGCGAGCCGCCCTCCAGCTTGTCGAGCACAACCGAGTGGGGCCCGATCCGGACATCGGGCACAAGATCGGGCTCCGAAGCCGCGAGCGCTCGGAGCACGGGCGCCAGCCCGAGCGCCTCTATCCCGCCGTGCGTCCCGACAACGATACGGCGCGCCACCGTCTCCTTGCGATGCGTCACCAGGCGCGCCCCGCGCGCGGAAACCACGAGGAGCTGATGGCCCAGCGCGGCCGGTACTGGCAGCTCTACACGGGCGGCAGCGTTACGGAATAGCGACAGCCGTGCGAGCGGCCCCTCGCACTGCCCCCCAACGCCCCGCGCCGCATGCGCCGCGCCCCCGCATTCGACATCCCGCTCTACAGCGTGTCCTGCAGAAGCGTCGCCGCATCGAGCGGCTCGCCGCGCATGAGCTCCGCCGCATGGTCGATGAGGGCGCCGCGCATGCGCATGAGACCGCCCAAGACCGCCGCGTCGGGCCCGAGCGCCGCAGGGCGGAACGCCGTAACGCCCTCGACGCCGAGAGAGCTAAAGCCGTTCTCGACGGCGAGGATCTCATCGATGCACGTAGCGAGGTACCCGCCCACGATCACGCAGTCGGCGACGAGCAGCGTGAGCGCGATCTCTATCGCCACGCGCACGTAGCGGATGGCGCGCTCCACCGCGCCGTGCGCCGGCTCCTCGCCCGCCTGCCACCGGCGCCTGAGCTCACATACGGCCGCATCTCGCCCGTGGGCGCGCGCATAGGGGCCAAGCCCGCTCGCCTCGAGGAGGGCGTCCGCTCCCGCATAGGTGGTGAGGCAGCCGCGCTTGCCGCAGCAGCAGAGCTCCCCCTCGGGGTTGAGTTGGATGTGCCCTATGGTCATCCCCGTCCCGAGGGGCCCGTTGTAGATGCGATCGCCGAGAATGAACGAGCCGCCGATGCCGTCGTTGGAGGAGATGAAGAGCGTGCCGGCGGGCATCTGCTCGCCCTCGTCCTCCATATGACGGACCTCCGCCCACGCAGCGCAGTCGGCATCCTTGAGGAGGACGACGGGCACCGAGACGCCGCGTTCCTCGAGCTCACGGGTGATAAGCGCCCCGAAGTCCATCATCTCCCAGCCGAAATCGAGGTTGGCGAGCACCTCCGAGCGGTTGGAGCGCACCGGCGCGGAGGTGATGACGCCCACCGCCTGAAGGGGAAGGCGCCCCTCCGCCTCGAGCCGACGCGCGAGACCGCAGATGAGCTCGGCGGCAAACGCTGCGAAATCCCCGGCGTCCGCACCGCGGAAGTCGCGCTCATACGTCTCGTCAACGAGGCGCGCGCCGCCGAAGGCCTCGCATACGAGCCTCACCCGACCGGGAACCAGCTCGATCACCGCCACGGGATAGGAGTCGTCGGAGAACGAGAGCTGCTTCTTGCGGCGGCCGCCCTCCGCCTCCATGGTATCGCCCGTCACGAGGAAGCCGGCGTCCATGAGCTCGTTCACGAGCAGCGTGACGGCGCCCGGCGTGAGGCCCGTCGCGCCGCACACCAGCGAGCGCGAGCCGCCGTGATGCCGCTCGAGCGCATGCAGCACGAGCGCGAGGTTGTGATCGCGCACCGCGCGGCTGTTGAGACGAGCGGTCCCCGCGCAAGGCACCTGAGCCATGACTCTCCCCCATCATGCTCGCGGCGCCCCCAGGGGCGCCGCTCAGACCAGATAGCTGTATCATACCGCTACCCATCGCTGGACTCAGCTCCAGCCCGCATGCATCGGCATACGGCGCAAGCGGGGCGCTTAGCGCACCTCGAAGCCATCCGCCCCCTCGATACGGAGGTCGCAGGCGAAGTACGCGGAGAGGGTGCGCACAGCGAGCGCCACGTCCGCCGCGCCCGCCGTCTCGAAGGCGGAGTGCATGGCCCACTGGGCGCAGCCCACATCGACCCCGTGCATGCTCACCTGCATGTTGGAGAGGTTGCCGAGCGTCGAGCCGCCCGCCTGGTCGCTCCTGTTGGCAAACGTCTGGTACGGCACGCCGGCCCGGCGGCAGACCTCGATCATGGCCGCCCTGCTGAAGGCGTCGGTGCAGTAGTGCTGGTTCGCCGCCTCCTTGATGACGATGCCCCCGCCCAGGCGGCAGCGGTTTCCCTCGTCGTAGACGTCGGGCCTGTTGGGATGCACCGCATGCGCATTGTCGCAGCTCACCATGAACGAGCGGGCGAGGGCGCGGCGCAGGTCCTCGTCGGAGAGGCCAAGCGAGGCCGAAGTGCGCGCGAGCACGTCGGGAAGCAGCGTCGAGAGGGCGCCCTGCTTGGTATTCGAGCCCACCTCCTCGTTATCGAAGAGGGCGTACACGTTGACCGAGGCGGGCTCGTCCGCCGCCAAAAACCCGGCGAGCGCGGTGTAGGCGCACATGAGGTCGTCGAGGCGCGGGGCGGAGAGGAACGCGTCGCCCGGACCCCAGAGCCGCGGCTCGTCCATGGCGACCAGGAAGAGGTCGGAGGAGACGAGGTCCCCGGGCGCGACACCGAGCTCATGGGCGACGAGCGCCTCAACGCCTCCGTCGGGAAGGGACGCCCCCGCGATGACCGGGCAGAGGTCGCGTGCGCGATTGGGTGCGAAGCCCTCGTTGACGCCGCGGTCGAGGTGCACGGCGAGGCTCGGGATGAGCGCGACCGGGCCGTCGAGCGCCACGAGCCTGCTCTCCACGCGGCCGCCGACCCGTACGAGGGCGCGGCCCGCGAGCGTGAGCGGGCGGTCGAACCACGTGTAATCGATCATGCCGCCGTAGGGCTCGACGTTCAGACGTTGCACGCCCGCGGGCCCCTCCAGAAGCGCGTTGCTCTTGAGCTTGAACGTGGGCGAGTCGCCGTGCGCCGCGGCGATCTGAAAATGGTAGCGGGAGGCCCCGCCGGTCGGGCGCGTGCCCACCGCCCACGCGATGACGCTCGAGGCGTTGCGGCACGTGTAATAGCGCCCGCCCGGCTCGATATCCCATGCGGCGTCCTCGGCGAGGTACGTGAACCCCGCCGCATCGAGCCGGCGCCGCACGGCCGCCGCCGTGTGGAACATGCTGGGGCTCTCACGGATGAACGCCATGAGCTCCCGCGCCTGCGCGAGCGCGTCCCCGTCCAAAACACCGACCTCATCTGCCATCACGGCACCACATCCTCACAACTCGTATGCTGGTTGATACCAGCTTAGCACGGCGGGACCCCGCGCGCCGGCATCGCGCCCTGCGCTATAGTAGAGGACCGGTGCTATCGCCGCCATCTGCCCGCCCCTTCCGCGGAGGCCCCATGAAGCGCATCAGTTTCCTCGTAAAACCCGCCTCGGCGCTCTGCAACATGCGGTGCCGCTACTGCTTTTACGCCGACGTGTCGGAGCATCGGGCGGTGCGAAACCACGGGGTGATGGACGAGGGCACCATGCGCGCCCTCATCGACCGTGCGCTCGCTCTGGCAGACGACGCGGACATCACCTTCGCCTTCCAGGGCGGCGAGCCCACCTGCGCCGGCCTCGGGTACTTCGAGGCCTTTTGCTCCTACGTGGAGGCGCACCGCACGCACCAGGACGTGCACTACGCCATCCAGACGAACGGCTACCTGATCGATGACGCGTGGGCGGCGTTTTTGGCAGAGCACGGCTTTCTGACCGGCGTCTCGCTCGACGGCTACCGCGACCTGCACGACTGGCTCCGCCCCGATGCCACCGGGTCGGGCACGTACCGTCGCGTCATGGACGCGATCGCCCGCCTGCGCGCGCACGGCGTCGCCTTCAACATCCTCACCGTGCTCACCGCACAGCTCGCCAAGCACCCGCAGAAGCTCTACCGCTTCTATCAGCGCGAGGACTTCGACTATATCCAGCTCATCCCCTGCCTGCCCGGCCTCGATGACGCCGAGGACGAGTACTCGCTCACGCCGGAGCTGTTCGCCTCGTTCTACAAGGCGTTCTTCCGCCTGTGGGTGGAGGAGTTCCAGCGCGGCCGATACCGGTCCGTCACGCTCTTCGACAACCTCATCCCGCTTTTTGCCGGCGTGCGCCCGCAGCAGTGCGGCATGCTCGGCGCGTGCGCGCCGCAGTTTGTGGTCGAGAGCTCGGGCGACGTCTACCCGTGCGACTTCTACGTGCTCGACGAGTACCGGCTCGGCAACATCGCGACCGACAGCCTGGAAGACCTCGCCGCCGCACCGGCGCTCGCCGCGTTTCTCTCAGAGCCGCGGCGCCCCTGCGCATCCTGCGCCGACTGCCCCTTTGAGGGCATCTGCCACAGGAACTGCAAGCGCCTGAACATCGCCTATTACCGTGAGGACTGGTGCGGGTACCGCGCGTTTCTTGAGGACGCGGCGCCCGCGATGCGCACCATCGCCCGCGCGCTCGCGCGGCGTTAGCGCCCCTGCTGCGCGCCCGCGCGGCGCTCTGCGCGCGTGCTCACCGGCCCGGTGGCTCGGCCGCTACACCACCCCGTCGCGGTGCCGCTCGATCACCTGCTCCACGGTGTCGCCCGCGTCCCCGCCGAGCGAGCGCCACTTGGGCGTGACGATGCGCTGGGCCGGGTAGACGCCGCGATGCCCCGCGATGAGATAGCCCACGAACGACACGATGACGAAATACGGCGCGGCATGGCCGCCAAACAGGTCGATGCCGAGCATGATGGTGGTGATGGGGACGTTGAGCGCGGAGCCGAAGAGCCCCACCATCCCGAGCGCGGCCATAAACGAGGGGGCCATGCCCGCCACCGTGCCGATCCAGCCGCCCAGGGCGGCGCCGATGCCGAAGAGCGGGGTCACCTCGCCGCCCTGATACCCGGCGCCGAGGGTGAGCGCCGTCACGACCAGCTTGCAGAGAGCGTCCACGGGCGTGGTCTCGCCCTCGAAGCCCGCCTCCACGAGCCATGTCGAGAGCCCCGCGTAGCGCCAAAGACCAAAGGCGGCGTAGACGCCGAGAAGCACGAGCGACCCCACGAGGGCCGCCGCGAGGTAGTTGGTGATGCGCGCCGCATAGAAGCGCCTGACGACGCGGATGGCGCCCGAGAACAGACGCGCCGCGACGCCGAACACCAAGCCGGCCGCCACCGCCAGCGCGATGGTCTCCGGCCCCAGCTCCGGAATGCGCCCGATGATGTAGGCCTCGCGCGGCGTGCCGAGAAGCGTCGCCACGGAGTCGCCGACAAACGACGCGACGAGGCAGTAGACGCCGGCGGCGTAATGGAGCTTCCCGACGTAGCACATCTCCATCCCAAAGAACGCCCCGGCGAGCGGCGTGCCGAAGACCCCGCCGAAGGCGGCCGCGATGCCCGCCATCATAAGGTCCTGGTGGTCATGCGGCTCGAGGTGGAAGCGGCGCGACACGGCGTCGGCGATGGTCCCGCCAATCTGCACCGCCGTGCCCTCGCGGCCCGCCGAGCCGCCCGCGAGGTGGGTGGCGACCGAGCAGGCAAACGTGAAGGGGGCCATGAGCCACGGGATCGCACGCCCCGTGACCGCGCCGTCGATCACGAGGTTGTTGCCGCGCGCGGCCTCCCCGCCATACGTGCGGTAGAGCCAAGCGGTCCCGGCGCTCACCGCGGGGAGCAGCAAGAACACGGGCCAGCCGTGCGCGTCGCGAAACGCGGTCACCCCATCGAGCGCCGCGAGGAACGCCCACGCCGCCGCCCCCATGGCGCAGGCAACCAGAAGCACGAGCGCCATAAGCCGCGTCGACTCGGAAAGATTGCGGATGCTCCGGCGCGCATCCATCATGAGGGCGCGCTCCTGCAGCCTGATGCCCTCGCTCCACGCGCCCGCCCGCGGGGCGTCCTCCCCCTTCATCCGCCCGGCCATCAGGCGATGAGGTGCTTCGCGGCGTTGTACACGCACACCAGGATGATGACGACCATAAGGCCGCTGAAGAGCTTGTCGACGTGCTTCTCGTCGATGCGCTTGTTGACGAGGCGGCCGAAGACCCCGCCCATGATGCCGCAGACGATCATGCCGATGATGAGCGTGACGTCGATGACGCTGAAGTCCACCGTCGGCAAGCTCGTGACGGTGCTCGTAGCCTGCGAGCACAGGATGATGAAGAGCGAGTTCTGAGCCGCCATCTTGGTGCCCATGCTAAAGAAGAAGTAGAGCACCACGAGGTTGATGGGGCCGCCGCCAATCCCCAAAAACGACGACATGACGCCGAGCGCGAAGCCGATGACGACGCAGGCCGCCGCGCCCGAGATCTGAAGGGTTCGGATCCGCGCCTTGTTGAGGTTGTAGGCGAGGGTGCCGAGCGTGATGATGCCGAGCGCCACCGCCTGGACCGCGCCGGCGAGCCCCGGGTCGGGGAAAAGGCCCTCCACCACGTCGAAGAGCTGCTTGCCGGCAAGCCCGCCCACCGCGGCGCCGAGTGCGAGCGGCACCGCCGTCTTGCCGTCGATGGAGGTGGCCCCCGAGAGGCGGTTGCGCAGCACCGAGTAGCACGTCATGGCGAGCACGGTGCATCCCGAGAGGAAGTTGATGGTGCCGGGCAGGAGCGTCCCCGACGCGTCGAGCACGGGCTTGATGATGACGCCGCCACCGATGCCGCAGATGGCACCGATGATCGACGCTCCGAAGCTGATGATGAAGAACAGTACGTACACGGGCAACTCCCCACAATCGGGCTCGGGGCATACGGCGCCGGCCGGGCATAGGTTTCTCAGTATACTCCCGCGGCGCCGCAGGGGAAAACGGTCGGCGCGCGCCGTTGCTTAAGGCGCGGGGCAGGGCGCCTGCGGCCATAGCGCGGCTGCAGGCGCCCTGAGAAGGGAGGCCTAGCGGTGGTTTTCCGCCCACTTCTCCATGATGCGATCGATGGTCTCCTTGCACTTCTGCGCATCGAGCTTGAGGTCGCTCACGGCCTCGATAAGAATCTCGGCGCACTTCTCGCGCCCCAACAGGTCGGAATCGAGGCAGAGGTCGTAGCTCTCCTTCACGCCCCACGGTCTATCGGTGAGGGCGTTCCGGTAGGCGGCGCGGTCGGCGTCCTGGCTGCAGATGAAGCGCACCACCTCATCGTGGCTCGCCTCCTTCAGATCGAACGCCGGGTCGCCCACGGCGCGGGGGATGCGGTGCTCCATGCTCTTGTTGTAGAGCATGACGCGCATGCTGTCGGGCGTGTCGCCCAGAAGCGCCCCGAGCGCGCGCTCGTGGATGATGCACGGGCCTTGGGCGATGGCCTTCTTCGCCGCCTCCAGAAGAGCCGCGTTCACGCGCTGGAACTCCTCATCGCCGGCGAGCTCCTCGGCGGTCCTGCCCGCCATGCGGTTATCGAAGTCGTTGAGGTAGGCCTTCGTGAGCCATGCCTCGTCCGAGAGCTCGGCAAGGTCGATACCCTCCAAAAGGCGCATGCCGCAGGCATCGCCCATGATCATGGAGATCCAACGGCCCATGCTGCAATACTCGCTGTCCATAAACACGTACTTGATCACGATGGTTCCCTTCTCGATAGTCTTGTTCCCACGCGCCCCGGGGCCCGCAAACGGGCCGGGGCGCCTTGAGCGACGACGCCGGCGCCTACGCGTCCTCGTGCAGACTCGCCCCATTGGTGGCGATCACCCGCTGGTACCAGGCGAAGGAGTCCTTGCGGCTCCGGTTGAAGGTACCCTGGCCCCGGTCGTCCACATCCACGTAGATGACGCCGTAGCGCTTCTTCATCTCGCCCGTCGAGGCCGACACGATATCGAGCGGACCCCACATGGTGTAGCCCATCACGGGCACCCCGTCATGCTCGATGGCGCGCTCGAGCTCGAGCAGGTGGTCGCGCATGTACGCGATGCGGTACGGATCGTGCACGGAGCCGTCCTCCTCCACCGTATCGACGGCGCCGAGCCCGTTCTCCACAATCATAAGCGGCCGGCGGTAGCGCTCGTAGAGGAGGTTCAGCGAGTAGCGCAGCCCCGTGGGGTCGATGGTCCAGCCCCAGTCGCTCCGGTTGAGGTAGGGGTTCTTGTAACCCGTGTCGAGGCCGTTCATCCCCTTGATGATTCCGCGGGTCTTGGCGCCGGTCACATGCGTGTTGTAGTAGCTGTAGCTCACGAAGTCGACGGTGCCCGCCGCGAGCGTCTCCGCATCGCCCGCGCAGACGGGCAGCTCGATACCTTGGCGCTCGAGCTCGCGGAGCTTGTAGGGCGGATACGCCCCCAGGCACATGACGTCCAGGTAGAAGAGCATCCGCTGCATGAAGCGCATCGTGCCGATGACGTCTGCCGGGTCGGGGCTCGCGGGATAGGCGAAGTGCCCGGCGTACATGGCGCCGACCCGGTTGGCGGGGTCGATCGCATGCGCCATCTGCGTGGCGCGCGCGCTCGCCAAGAGCTGGTGGTACGCCGCGCGCATGCGCACGCCCTCGTCCTCGGAGGCGATGCCCGCTGCGACCCAAGGCTGCGTGGACATGCAGTTGATCTCGTTGAACGTGAGCCATAAGTGCACCCGGCCGCGCCACCGCTCGAAGAGGGTCCTCGCATAGCGCAGGTAGCAGTCCACCACCGCGCGGTTCTCCCAGCTGCCGTACTTCTCGACGAGCCCCAGCGGCGTCTCGAAATGGCTGATGGTCACCACGGGCTCGATACCGTGGCGCTCGAGCTCGTCCAAGATACCGTCGTAGAACGCGAGGCCCGCCTCGTTGGGCTCCTCCTCGTCGCCCTGGGGAAAGATGCGCGTCCAGTTGACCGAGAAGCGGTAGCACGTGAAGCCGAGCTCAGCGAAAAGCGCGATATCCTCCCGAAAGCGATGGTAATGGTCGATGGCGGCGTGGCTCGGGTAGTAAGTGCCCGGCTCGAGCTCGGGCGTGATGCGGCGCTTGACGCCGTGCGCCCCCGCCGTCATGACATCGGCGGTCGACAGGCCCTTGCCGTCCACGTCGAAGGCGCCCTCGCACTGGTTGGCCGCCGTGGCGCCTCCCCACAGAAAGCCGTTTGGAAATGCCATGATCTCTCCTCCTCTCGTTGAGTGCCGTCTAGCGCTGCTGGTCCTCATCGACGCCGAGCACGAACGACACGGCGAAGGCGACCGCGAAGGCGATGACGCAGCCGACGATGCCCCACACGAGGTTCATCATCGAGTCGCCGCCGATGAGCGCGGGGAGCATGAAGAGGCCGGGCGACACCTGGGAGTAGCGCACGACGCCCATGATGCCGAGGAAGAGCCCTGCGACGCCGCCGCCCGCCATGGCGGCGATCAAGGGCTTGCGGTACGGCAGGCTGATGCCGTACATGGCGGGCTCGGTGATGCCGCAGACGGCGCTGATGCCGCAGGAGGTGGCGAGCGCCTTGAGGTCGACGTTCTTGGCGCGGACCGCGACGGCGAGCGAGGCGCCGCCCTGCGCGATGTTGGAGACCATCATGCCGATGCCGGCGATCGTATCATACCCGAGCGAGGTGAGCTGCGTGATGCCGAGCGAGACGAGCGCGTAGTGCATGCCGGTCATGACGAGCAGCGGGGTGAGCGCGCCGACGAGCGTGGGCACGAGCCAGGGCACGTTGACGTCGAGGAAGTTGAACACCACCGAGAGCCCTTGGCCTACCCAGCTGCCCAGAGGGCCGAGCACGACGAACGTGGCGATGCCGACGATAGCGAGGGTAAGGAGCGGCGTCAGGAAGATGCGCAGTACCTTGGGGATGTGCTTGTCGACGAAGGGCTCCACAAACGACTGGAACCACACGGCGAGCATGATGGGGATGACCGACGAGCTGTATGAGACGAGCGACACCGGCAGGCCGAAGAGGTCGAGCCCCGCACCCGCCTCCTTCGCCGTGCTGACGAGGTTGATGAAGGTGGGGTGGATAAGACATGCGCCGATGGACATGGCGACGAACATGTTGACGCGGAATTTGGTCGCCGCGCTCGCCGCGAGGATGACGGGCAGGAAGTAGAACACCGCATCGCTCATGAGGTTCAGGATCTGGTACGTGCTCGACGTGTTCGCCACGAGCCCCGCAAACGAGAGGATGGTGAGCACCGCCTTGAGCATACCGGCGCCGGCGATGGCGGGAACGATCGGGAAGAACGACCCCGCGATCATGTCGAGCACCTTTGCGGGAAGCGACTTGGCGTCGTCCTCCACCGCATCGGCCTTAGCCGAGGCCGCCCCTCCCACCGGCGCGAGCCGGGTAAGCTCGGCGTAGACGTCCTTCACCTCGTTGCCGATGACGACCTGGTACTGGCCGCCCGCCTGCACGACGCCCACGACCCCGGGCGTCTTCTTGAGGGCGTCGGTATCGGCCCTGCCCTCGTCTTTGAGATTGAAGCGCAAGCGCGTGGCGCAATGGCCGACGTTGTTGATGTTCTCCACCCCGCCCACGAGGTCCAGGATGGTTTGCGCGGTCTGTGCGTAGTCCATGAGTGCCGTCCCTTCAGCCGGCGCGCCTATGCGCTGCCGGTCCCGTTGGTTGCCGCTGGTCGCTCGCGAGGCCTATCAGCTGGTGGCTACACCATAGGGCGCCGGGGTGCGGGGAGAGGGGCTCGGCGTGAAAGCGTGAACGGTGTTGCGCGCGGAGACCCGTCCGCAAGAATCCCGGGGCAACAGTGTTCCGTGACGAGAGCGGTTCGTCGGCCCAACGGGGCACGGGCACACCGTGGGAATACCGCTAGGCCGTCTCGTCGGCGCGACGCAATGCCTGCGCGGCATCGGAGGAGGGCGCGGGCGGCTCGTCTGCAAGAAGCGGGTTGGAAGAGGTGCGCCATGCCTCGAACTGCCGGCGCATCTCGACGCGGCTCTCAAAGTTGACGTAGCGGTTCTCGTTGAAGATACAGGCATAGAGCGTATCGAGCAGAAGCATCGTCGACACGTTCATGGCGAAGTGACCGATGTTGCGCTCGAGCTTCTCGCGCGTGGAGACATAGAGCACGATGTCGGCGAGCGCGCTCAACGAGTTGCCGCCAAACGAGGTGACGGCGATGAGCGGCACCGTGCGCTCGTTGAGCTTGCGGGCCACGCGGAGCAGCTGCTCGGTCTCTCCGGAATACGAGAGCAGGATGAAGAGCGAGCGGGCCGGGTCGGCGTGTGCCGCCCGGTAGAACGCGGCGTTGGCGCGGGTCTCGATGGTCACCGAGCGCCCGATCTTGAGCATCTTGTCGCGGAATCCCTGCGCGATATCCGCCTGCACGCCGGTGGAAAACACGCAGACGTCCTCGGCCGCATCGAGGGCGCCGACGGCCCGGTCGAGAACGTCCTCCGCCAGAAGCCCGAGCGTATCGTCCACCACCTCGCGGTAGAGCGCCCCCATCTTATGGGCGATGACGCCGCGCCGCTCCCCGAACCCAAACGGCACGTTGGGGTCGACCGAGGTGAAGTGCGACGTCAGGTAATGGAGCTCGACCAGAAACGCCCCGCGGAAGTCGTCGTAGCCCGCGTAGCCGAACTTCTGGCAGAAGCGCACGACCGTCGAGGGCGCCGCAAAGACCTCGCGCGCGATCTGCCGGGCGCTGATGTGCGCCACCTTCTCGCGCTGCACGAGGATGTAATCGGCGATGGAGCGCTCGGCGCCCGTGAGGGAGGCGCGGCGGCGCATGAGCTCCTGCAGCAGCATGATTGGTCCCTTTCCCTGGGAATCGCCGGTCGCTCAGCCTATGGTAGCGCGGCCGCGCCCTCATCGCGCAGCAGGCCCGCCACCTCGCCCGCGAGCGTGATGGTCCCCGCCGCCACGAGCGGCTCTTCCGCTGCGGTGTAGGCGCGGAGCGCCTCCTCGACCGAAGGGTAGACGCCTGCGAGGTCGCTGCACGGGCGTCCCGCCGACGCGAGCGCGTCGCCCACGAGGGCGGCGAGCTCCTCGGCGGGGAGGGCGCGCGGCGAGGCGGTCTGCGTCACCGCGATGCGCGGGAACGCCGGCACGAGCACGTCGACGATGCCCGCCACGTCCTTATCCGTCAGGGCGGCGATGAGGAGCGCCGGGCGCTCGGCGACCGCGGGCGCGAGCTCGCCCAGGGCGGACACGAAGGCCTCGCACGACTGCGGGTTGTGGCAGGCGTCGACGAGCACGAGCGGACGGGCCCGCACCGTATCGAAGCGCCCCGGCGTGGGGCAGGCCATGAGGCTCTCGTCGAGCGCCGTGGGGTCAAGCGGGCGGTCCAGATAGTCCTCGGCGAGCTGAATGGCGCAGGCAGCGTTCTGCGCCTGATAGAGGGGCTTCATGAGGCGCGGGGTGTAGATGGCGCGGCGCGTGGTGGTGGAAAACGAGAACGCGTCGCCCAGATGCGCCGGCGCGGTCAGGCTCACGTGGTTCACGACGGCGGGCACGACGCCGGCGGCGCGGCACGCCTCGTCCATCACCTGTTGGACGCTCGGCTCGTGCGTGCCCTCGCCGAGCGTGACGGCGCGCCCGCACTTGATGACCGCGGCCTTCTCGCCCGCGATGGCGGCGAGGGTATCGCCTAAGATGCGCATATGGTCGAGGCCGATGCCCGTGATGGCGACGGCGACGGGGTCGGTGGCGCTCGTGGCGTCCCAGCGCCCGCCCATGCCCACCTCCAGCACCGCGACATCGACCTCCGCCTCGGCGAAGATCACGAGCGCTGCAACGGTGAGCAGGTCGAAGGGGGTGATGGTGTAGGCGCGCTCCCCCGCAGCCGTCCGCCGGTCGTTGACGCGCCGGCCCGCCGCGCGCGCCGCGGACACACCGTGCGCGAAGGCCCCGTCGCTGACGACGCGCCCGGCGATCTCCATCCGCTCGGGATAGCGCACGAGCTGGGGAGAGGTGTAGAGCGCCGCGCGCCTGCCCTCGCCGCCGAGGATCGCCGCCGTGAAGCGCGCCGTGGAGGTCTTGCCGTTCGTGCCCGCCACCTGCAGGCAGTCGAAGTGCCGGTCCGGGCGCTCGAGCTCGTCGAGCATGGCGATGACGGTCTCGAGCAGGGGGCCGGCATCGCCCGAGATGGTCCCCGTATCGGCCGCGAGGCTCACCGCCTCCTCGTATGCGAGCTCCTCCACCGCAAAGGGCACCCGATATGCATCCGTCTTGGGCGTTAGCGCCTCGGCCACGGCCCCTCCCCTCGGCGCGCCATGCGGCTGCATCGCGCGCATCATCGTTTCGGCATTACCGTGCGGGCACACGTCCCGCGCGGGCACTGACAGCTTACCCGCGCGCCGACATCGCCGCAACCACCGGGCCCTCCTCGGTGAGCACGGTGCCGACCGGCCGGTCCCACGCATCGCGCGCCCCCAGCGCGGCGAGGTCATCGACAAGAAAGCGCCGGCGGCACAGACCGATGCTCGCACCGGGAAACCCGGAGAGGAACCGGTCGTAATAACCCCCTCCGTACCCCAGGCGGAAACCGGCGCGGTCGAAGGCGAGGCCCGGCACGAGGGCGAGCGCGCGCGAGCAATCGGTGATAGCGGACACGGCGTAGGCGGGGTGCACGCCCGGCACGGGCTCCTCGATGCCGAAAGAACCGGGCGCAAGGCCGTCAAGCGCGTCGACGCGATGCCACGCGAGCGCGCGCGAGCCCGAGACGACGCGCGGCAGGCACACGCACTTGCCCGCCGCCCAGGCTTCTCGGATGAGGGCGCGGGTATCGACCTCGGCGCCGATCGAGAGGTACGTGAAGACGACGTCGGCGCGCGCCCATACCGCGAGCTCGCGCACGCACGCCCCGATCATCTCATCGGTTTCCGCGCGCCGCCGCTCCTCGAGCGCCGCGCGCTCGGCTCTGAGGCGGCGGCGTAGCCCGCGCTTGCCCTCGGGGGCCGGATCGACGGGGCGGGAACCCGGCCCGGCCGCCCCCTCGGCGCAAGCGGCGGTCTCACCCATTGAGCCCCAGCAGGCGCAGGGCCTCCTCGCGCGTCTTGATGTCGTTTTTGAAGCCGCCGCGCACAGCGGACGTCACGGTAAGGGCGCCGGCGGCGCGCACACCGCGCATCGTCATGCACGTATGCTCGGCCTCGAGGACCACGAGCACGCCGAGCGGCTCGAGCTCGGTCATGAGGGCGTCCGCGATCTGGGCGGTCAGACGCTCCTGCAGCTGCAGGCGGCGCGCATAGCCCTGAACGCAGCGCGCGATCTTGGAGAGGCCCGTGATGCGCCCGGCGCGCGGGATGTAGGCGACGTGCGCGCGGCCCGTGAAGGGCAAGATATGATGCTCGCACATCGAGGAGAACGGGATATCGCGCACGATGACCATCTCCTCGTTGTCGCTCTCGTGGAACTGCTTGCGCAGGTGCGCCGCGGGATTCTGGTCGTAGCCGGCAAAGAGCTCCGCGGCGGCGCGCGCAACGCGGTCCGGCGTCTCCCTAAGACCCGGACGGTCGGGGTCCTCGCCCACCGCCAGCAGAAGCTCTCGCACGGCGGCCTGCGCCCGCTCCAAATCAACCGACATGGCTATCCTTTCCGCGCCGCGCGCTCGCACGCGTCGACGACATGCTTCATGAGTACGGCGGTGGTGACGGCGCCGACCCCGCCCGGCACGGGGGTGAGGGCGGCCACGACGGGCTCCACCTCGTCTGCGGCGACATCCCCCACGAGGTTGCCCGCCGCATCGACGTTGATACCCACGTCCACCACCACTTGGCCGGATGCGACGGCGCCCCGGCCGATCGTGCCCGCGCGGCCCGCCGCCGCAACGATGATATCAGCCCCGGCGCACGCGGCGTCGAGGTCGCGCGTGCGGGTATGGCAGATGGTGACGGTGGCGTTTTTGCCCATGAGCAGCATCGCCACCGGGCGACCGATGACGAGCGAGCGACCGACGACGCACACGCGCGCCCCCGAGAGCGCGACGCCCGAGCGCTCGAGCAGCTCCACCACGGCCTCGGCCGTACAGGGCGCGAACCCCGTCGCGTGCCCCGCGAACACGCCGTAGAGCGAGCCCGGGGTGATGCCGTCAACGTCCTTTGCCGGGTCGAGCGCGGCTGAGACCGCGCCCTCGTCCAGATGCGCGGGGAGAGGCCGCATGATGAGGCAGCCGTGTACGTCGGCGCGCTCGTTGATGCGCTCGATGCAGGCTATCAGCTCGTCTTGCGCGGTATCCGGCGCCAGCGCCTCGACCTCGACGGCAACGCCGGCGGCGTCCGCGCGCCTCAGGGCCCCGCGCTCGTAGGCGACGTCGCCGGGATCTTCCCCCACGCGCACGATGACCAGACGCGGGCACGCGCCCGCTTCGCTGAGTTTCGCCGCCCGCGCCGCGGTCTCGTCGGTGAGGGCGCGCGCGATGGGCGCGCCGCGCAACAGCTCGGCCATCTCCTCACGCCCCTTCGCGTATCGCGTCCGCCACGGCGGCAGCCAGCTTGTCGGCACGCGGTATATAGGCCGCGAGCAGCCCGTCGGCCTCCGCCTCGAGCGCCCCTGCAACCGGGTCGCCCGCAAGCGACGTGGTATTGACCAGAACCGTCAGATGCGCCGCGCGCAGGGCGCCGGCGGCGAGTGCCGCACCGCAGCCCACGTCGGAGCGCATCATGCGGCTCCCCTTCTCGCCCATCTCCTCCAGAAGGTCGAGCGACCGGGCGCAGGCGCGCATGATCTCGATGGGCACCGAGCACGCGCCGCGCAGGGCATCCTCGATGCGCGCGGTGCGCGACGGGTCGTCGGCGGGAATCCGATAGGCCTGCGCGAGCGGCTCGAAGGCGTGGGCGTCGGCCTCTACGAGCGCCACGAGACGGGCGCGCAGCCCCTCGCCCTCGGCGAGGATGCGCCGCACATCGCTCTCAACCGCGGCGAACCGGGGCTTGCCCGCCGTGAAGTTGCCCGCCATGGAGCAGAGCGCGACCGCGAGCGCGCCCGCGAGCGCCGCCGCGCCGCCCCCGCCGGGAGCGGGCACCTTGGCGGCGAGCGCCCGGGTGAACGCGTCGCAGGAAAGGTCGGTCAGATGTTCCGTCAAAGGTAAGCCTCTCTTGGTTCGCGGGGCGCGCGGCCCCGGTGGGGTGCGGGGCCGTTAGAACAGGCCGACGATGGTGCCGTCCTCGAGCACGTCGATCTTCTCGGCAGCGGGCGCCTTCGGCAGGCCCGGCATGGTCATGATGTCGCCCGTGAGCGCCACCACAAAGCCCGCGCCGGCCGATACGCGCAGGTTGCGCACCGTGATGCGGAAGTGCTCGGGCGCACCCAGCAGATGCTGGTCGTCGGTGAACGAGTACTGGGTCTTCGCCACGCAGACGGGCAGGTTGCCGAAGCCGTTGTCGTGGAGCTGCTTGAGCTGCTTTTTCGCAGCCGGCGTGAAGTCCACGCCGTCGGCATGATAGACCTTGGTCGCGATGGCGTCGAGCGCCTCCTCGATGCTCGCACCGCCCTCATACGAGTAGCGGAACGTGTGCGGCTCCCCGCACAGGCGCATGACCTCGCGGGCGAGGGCCTCGCCGCCAGCGCCGCCTTTCGCCCACACCTCGGACAGCGCGACGTTGACGCCCAGCTCGCGGCACTTCTCCTCCACGAGCGCGAGCTCGGAGGCGGTATCCGTGGGGAACGCGTTGATGGCGACGACCACGGGCAGGCCGTAGACGTTCTGGATGTTCGATACGTGGCGCAGCAGATTGGGCAGCCCCGCCTCGAGCGCGGTGAGGTTCTCGGTCGTGAGGTCGGCCTTGGCCACGCCGCCGTTGTACTTGAGCGCGCGCACCGTGGCGACGACCACCACGGCATCGGGGTCGAGCCCCGCCATGCGGCACTTGATGTCGAGGAACTTCTCGGCCCCGAGGTCCGCGCCGAAGCCCGCCTCGGTCACCACGTAGTCACCGAGCTTGAGCGCGGTGTCGGTCGCCTGCACCGAGTTGCAGCCGTGCGCGATGTTGGCGAAGGGGCCGCCGTGCACGAAGGCCGGGGTGTGCTCGAGCGTCTGGACGAGGTTGGGCTTGATGGCGTCCTTGAGCAGTGCCGCCATGGCGCCCGCCGCGTTGAGGTCCGCCGCCGTCACGGGCTTGCCGGCGTAGGTGTAGGCGACTACCATGCGGCCCAAGCGCTGCTTCAGGTCCATGAGGTCGGAGGCCAGGCAGAACGCCGCCATGACCTCGGATGCGACGGTGATGTCGAAGCCGTCCTCGCGGGGGACCCCCTGCATGCGGCCGCCCAGACCGTCGACAATGTGGCGGAGCTGGCGGTCGTTCATATCGACGGCGCGCTTCCACACGATCTGCTTAGGGTCGATACCGAGGGCGTTACCCTGCTGGATATGGTTGTCGAGCATCGCCGCGAGCAGGTTGTTGGCGGCGCCGATCGCATGGAAGTCGCCCGTGAAATGCAGGTTGATGTCCTCCATGGGAACAACTTGGGCGTAACCGCCGCCCGCCGCGCCGCCCTTGATGCCGAAGACCGGGCCGAGCGACGGCTCGCGGAGCGCGAGCACCGCCTTCTCCCCGAGGCGGTTGAGCGCGTCGGCGAGACCGACCGACGTGGTGGTCTTGCCCTCGCCCGCCGGCGTGGGGTTGATGGCCGTCACGAGCACGAGCTTCGCGCGGCGCGGAAGGTCCTTGAGCGCGTGGATATCGACCTTCGCCTTGTACTTCCCGTAATGCTCGAGCTGGTCTTCGGTAAGGCCGATGGTCGCGGCCACCTCCGAGATGGGCAACATGTCCGCTTCCTGCGCGATCTCGATATCCGACTTGTACTCCGCCATAGACGCGACCCCTCTCAAACGCACGGATGGTGTCCTTCCACTATAGACGTTCCGGGCGACCCCATCCCCGCAACTTTGACGGCAACCCCCATCCCTCCATCTCTGCGCAAAACGGGCCCGGCCCCGTCACCAAGACGGGGCCGGGCCGTGTGCGCTGGGAGCATGCGATGGGGCGGGCTCCACCGCCCGAGCGCGGCAGCTGTCGAGCGGGAACCGCTACGCGAGGTCCGCGCCGTTGGTGGCGATGACCTTCTTGTACCAATAGAAGCTCTTCTTCTTGGAGCGCGCGAGCGTGCCCTCGCCCGCATCGTCGCGGTCGACGTAGATGAAGCCGTAGCGCTTCGACATCTCACCCGTGCCCGCAGACACGAGGTCGATCGGCCCCCACGTGGTGTAGCCGAGCATCTCGACACCGTCCTCGGTGATGGCGTCGCGCATCGCCTCGATGTGCTGGCGCAGGTAGTCGATGCGGTAGTCGTCATCGATCGTGCCGTCGGGATTGACCTCGTCCTTGGCGCCGAGACCGTTCTCCACCACAAACAGCGGCTTTTGATAGCGGTCCCAAAGGTCGTTCAGCGTGATGCGGAAACCGAGCGGATCGATGGCCCAGCCCCACTGGCTCGCCTTGAGATAGGGGTTCTTGGCACCGGCGAAGGCGTTGCCCTCGGTCCTCTCGGCATCGCTCCCCTCGCCCGCCGAACAGCGCGTGGAGTAGTAGGAGAACGAGATGAAGTCGACGGTGTTCTCGGCCAGGATCTGCCGGTCCTCGTCGGTCATGCCGATGTCGATGCCGCGCCGCTCGAGCTCCTTCAGCGCGTAGCCGGGATACCGGCCGCGGCTCTGCACGTCGACGAAGAAGTAATTCTCCTGGTTGGCGAGCTGGGCGGCGCGCACGTCCTCGGGGCGGCAGCTGTAGGGGTAGTACGTACCGGCGGCGAGCATGCAGCCGATCTTCATCTCGGGGTCGATCTCGTGCGCGATCTTGGTAGCCCATGCGCTCGCCACGAGCTCGTTGTGCGCCGCGAGGTACTCGGCGGCCTCGTGGTCCTCACCCTCCTCGAAGACGATGCCCGCCCCCATGAACGGCAGGTGGAGGATCATGTTGATCTCGTTGAAGGTGAGCCAGTATTTGACGAGGCCCTTGTAGCGGGTGAAGAGCACCGTGACGAGCTTCTTGTAGAAGTCGATGAGCTTACGGCTGCGCCAGCCACCGTACTCCTTGATGAGGTGGATCGGGCAGTCGAAGTGCGTGATGGTGACAAGCGGCTCGATGCCGTGCTTCTTGCACTCGCGGAAGAGGTCCTCGTAGAAGGCGAGGCCCTCCTCGTTGGGCTCGTCCTCGTCGCCCTGGGGGAAGATGCGCGTCCAGCCGATGGAGAGGCGGTAGGTCTTGAAGCCCATCTCGGCAAAGAGGGCGATATCCTCCTTGTAGCGGTGGTACATGTCGATGCCCACCTTGGCGGGATAGTAGTAGCCGTCCTCGAAGTCGAGCATCTTGCGTAGGCCCGCCGTCACCAGACGACGCTCGGGGCCGTGCGGGATGACGTCGACGTTGGCGAGCCCGCGCCCACCCTCGTCGTAGCCGCCCTCGCACTGGTTGGCAGCGGTCGCGCCGCCCCACAGGAAGCCTTCGGGAAATGCCATGGAATACCTCCTAGAACAACGTGTGCGACACCATTGCCGCACACGCGTATTGTCTCATGAATCAGCGCACTCGCACGCGAGAAGCGCCGCAAGCGGAACGCGGCGTCCGCCCGAGGGCGAACGCCGCGCGCTGAGAAAGGGCGCGAGCTGCAACCCCTTCTTTTTACCGGCGAGCCTACTGCGCCAGCTAGCGCTTATCGAATCGCGGCGGCACGTAATCTGCTGTCTCCATATAGAAGCGCAGCAGCCGCGCCCGGAGTCGCTCCGCATCCTCCGCATAAGCGGGGTCGTCGATACGGTTGACCGTCTCCATAGGGTCGCTCGCAAGATCGTAGAGCTGGTCTCCCTCGTAGAGCCTCATCACGTATTTGAGGCTTCCCTGACGCACCATGGCCGCCTTGGTATGAGCCGGGCCCTCCTCGTGCTGCGCGGAGATGCGCGGCCAATACGCCGATGCGGGACCATGCTCGGGCTCCATTGCCTGCCACTCGCCGTGGAGGCGCCCTCCCTCGGAAAAGACGGCATCGTCCGGTGTCTCGCCACCGCTAATGGCATCCATGAGCGAATGCCCAAACTGCACGTATCCGAGGTCGATGTCCGCCATCTCCGCCACCGTTGCGGGCAGGTCGATAAGCCCTACCGTTCCGCGTCGCACGCCCGGACAAACATTGAAGCGCGCTGCGGGCTTCACCACCAAGGGCACACGGGTAAGCGGGTCCTCAAACGAGTTCTGGCATTTCTCGGCGATACCGTAGTCGCCGGTCAGGTCACCGTGATCGCTGAACGCAAAGACACTCGTCTCGTCGTAGAGGCCGCGCTCGCGAAGCTTGTCGAGCACAAGGCCGAGCATGTGGTCCCAGCGCGCCGTCATTCCGAGGTATACGGCGCGCATCTCGTTGTACTGCTCCTCCCCCCAGTCCCGCATTCCTTGACGCTCGCGGATCTTGGTGAGGATGCTCGCCTTGCCGGAGAGCGTCTCCACATCGGGACGGCGCGGCGGCAGGGAGCCGCGATCGACAAGCGAGTACCACGGCTCCTCGCATCCGTAGGGCGGATGCGGGAACATGAGGGTGCAGTAAATGAAGAAGGGCTTCTCCTGCGTCGCGGGGTCCACGGAGTCGAGGAAATCAAGAACCGAGCGCACGCAGTTCCAGTCGAAGGTGGCGTCGAGGGAATGCTCCGGATAGCGACCCTGCATAAAGGAGTACTTCGTTTCGACCCCGTCGAACACCGCCGGCATCTCGGGCGCAGGCATGCCCTCTGCCATGCGGCCGAAGTTGACGCCGCCACCTTCGACGGCCGCCTTGTCATCGCTGTCGATACCGTCGTAATAATGGTCGCAGTAGGCGGACTTCCGCCACGTGCCGGGAATGAAGTCGTTGCGGCCGATCCACACGACCTCATACCCCGCCTCCTTCATGGTGCGCAGGATGTTGGGATCTTCCTCGCGCATCATGAAGTGCATCGTGCGATGTCCCAGCGTATGCGGATAGAGACCCGTCAGAAAGCTACACCGGCTCGGCACGCACACGGGGTTTTGGCAGTAGGCATCGGCAAATGAGACGCCCTCGGTGGCAAGGGCATCCAGATTTGGTGTCACGGCGGCGGGATTCCCCAAGTGGCCCATGGCGTCGGCGCGCATCTGGTCGGCCACAAACCAGACGATGTTCGAACGGGTTTCTGCCATGTGCGGCTACGCCTCCTTCGCGGGCCCCGACTCGGCGGAGGCCTCCTCGTCGTATGCTTCCTTATCCATCATCCTGAAGAACGGCAGATAGAGGACGAACTGCAGTGCAACGAGCACCAGCTGCCATACCGCCGCCTGCCAGCCACCGGTAAGGAAGCCCGCCATGATGATGGGGGTGCCGGTAGACAGCTGCACGCCGTTGAGCACGGGAATGACGCCAAGAATTGTTGCCACATAGGAGAGAGCGAATGACAGCAGCGGCGCGAAGATCATAGGAATGAACATAAGCACGTTCAGCATAAGCGGGGTGCCGAACACGATGGGTTCTGAGATACCGCAGAGCGCCGGCACGATGGCCATGCGGCCGAGCTGCTTGTATCGGGCGCTCTTGGCAAAGAACGTCATCAAGATGGTGAGGCCGATGATACCGCCCGAGCCACCCAGCTGCACAAACGTGAACCACCAGGTGTTGGTGAGGATGTTGGGCATGGCGGCGCCAGCAGCGAACGCCTCCATGTTCTCGAGCGCGGGTTGCATGTAGAGCATCGACAGGAAGGGCATGACGACCATACCGCCGTGGATGCCGAAAAACCAAAGCAGGTTGCAGAGGAAGCAGAGAAGTCCAAAGGTGAGAGGGCTCTCGGAGAGCGTGCCCAGCGGCGCCTTGAGGATGCCGTAGATAAGACCGTCGAGCGTGCCGAACGGGGTGAGCAGGCAGAGCTGGCGCACGACGACGAAGAGGACGGCGATGCACACCACCGGGATGATGCCGGCAAAGCTGCGCTCGATGAAAGGAGGAACGCCCTCGGGCATCTTGATCGTGATGTTGTGCTTAACAAACTGATGGTAGACGAGCGGTACGATGCAGCCCAAAATCATGGCGCTGAAAAGACCGGCCGACCCGAAGTACGTCAGATCGATGACGTTGGCGATGGTGACGCCGTCCTGGGTTGCCCCTGTGGGCTTGATGAGCAGGAACACGAAGAGCGTCGTGATGCCGACGATCGACGCCTGCTTATCGAGCCCGAGCTGATCGGCCATGGACTTGCCGATGGCAAAAGCAGCGTATACCGCGAGCATATTGGTGGTGTAGGTGGTAACAAACGTGAAGATGTCCTTGAGGCCGCTTGAGGTGATAGCGTCCTGATACGGCTGGAGGTTGAATCCCGACAGAAGCGACGCAATGGCGCCGCCCATGATAACGGGCAGCAGCATGCTGAAGCCACCGGAGATGGCCTTTAGGAGCTTGCTCTGCGATAGCTTATCGGCAAGGGGAACCAGCGTCTTCTGCATAACGGCTTGAATCTGGTCCATATGGTCCTCTCTCCCTTTAGGGGCGGTGCAGCTTGGGGCCCACTGGCTGCGGTACGCTTCCCATCTTAGAGAGAAATGGATATATGTCCATTTTTATATGGACTGTTATCCATGAACGGACGATTATCCACTGTAAACGGTATGTTTTGGAGATATGTTCATTCTTTATTAAGGAGGCGCGACACCCGCAGCAGCACGAGCTCGATGAACATCATGGCGATGATCTGGTCCTCGTAGAAGTTGATGGACTCATCCCGGCTGATCCATGGCAGATAGTAGGTATGCGTAGCGTGCTCGGCAAGCTTAAGCGTACGGTTCATCGTGATGAGGTGCACGTCGACGCCGCGCTGCCGCATCGCGTCCATCGCCTCGTCGTAGCGCGCAAAGCCACGTCCGGAAAGCGTGATGACCACGGCGACGTCGCCCTCACCCAATATGTCGGCATCATCGCTCATCACAATGGGGTCGCTCGTCCACTTGTTGTAGACACCGAGGCGCGTCAGGCGGTGCGAGAGCTGCTGGGCGCTCTCTGCGGTACGGTTGACGCCCCAGATATCGATACGGCGCGCGCCGACGATGGCGTGTGCGAAAGCATCGACCTCCTCCTCGGTCACCGCGCTCGCGATGCGCCGGACATAGGAGGCGTACACGTCTGCGAGCCTATTGATATCCGAGGCAAGATCGCTCTCGCTCTCACCTACTGTCAAAGCCCCCTCGTGCGCCAGCAGGGCACGATTCATCGAGAAGCGGAACTCGGAGAAGCCGTTGTACCCGAGCTTCTGGCTCAAGCGGATGAGCGCGGAGTTGGACGTCCCCGTAATCCGGGCAATCCGCGTGATGCTTCCCTGCAGGATAAGTGCGGGATCGTCCAGAAAAGCCTCGGCGGCACGGGCCTCGGTTTTGGTGAGCGACGGCAGGGCGCGGCGCATATCCTCGAGAAGGCCCATCGGCTCCCCCTTTCGTGTGTGCGAATGTCTAATTGGAACTATATCCAATATTAGCCCGCGGTGACCAGCGCGAGCGCACGGTCGCTGTCAGAGGCGTCCCCCGCCTCCATGCGCGCGACGACTTCGTCCGTATCCTCCCAATGGCGGCGGCCGTAGGGATCGTGCGCCTCGAGCCAGACCTCCTCGCTCGCCCGCAGGTTGGCCGCATGCTCCACCTCATGCGGCAGCGCCGCCAGATAGGCGCGCATCCAGGCATCGAGGAGCATCCATTCGCGCTGCTGCGCGGTCGCATAGGCCTCGGCGAAGGGAAGTTCGAGGAGCGCGCCCGCCTCGTAGGTGCCGTCACGCCGGGTGAGGTCGCGATTGAGAAGCGCGAGCATGCGCCCCTCGACATCCTCCAGATGCGAGGCGATGCTCGCCTGCGGCTCCTCGAAGGGACGCACGAGCTCCGCGCGCCGCGCCTCCGCCTCGTCGGCCCGCGCCTTGCCCTCGTCCGCCCTCAGCGCCACGCGCGCATCGAGGTCGTTGAGCGCACGCTCCAGATGCTCGTGCTCACCGCGCGTCCAGAGCCGCTCGCGCACGAGCGCCGCCCAACGCGACGGAAGACCGCTCGCCAGCAGCAGGGCGACCAAGCCGATAACGACGGCGAGCGCGATGCGCGCCCCAAGCGCGAGGTCGAGATACGGCAGTCCGAGCACCAGCGCGACCAGCACCGCGCCCAGCGCGAGGCTCGCACCGATCCGCACCCGCGGGTCGATCGACGCACGCCCGCTGGCGAGCCGGGAGCCCTCCGCCGCGCGGTATCCCTCATGCAGGTGCTCCAGACGATGCACAAGCTCGGCGCGCGCCGCAGCGTCCTCCGCATTGGATGAGCGGTACGCTTCCACGGCACGGCAGGCCTCCTGATACGCCGCATCGGCCGCGAGCGCCGCCTCAATCTGAGAGTCCAGCTCCGCGCGGGCGGCGACGAGCGCGCCGTGCTCGTCCACAAGCGGCTTGAGCAAGGCGTACTCCCGCCAGGCGTCATCCTCGAACCACCAGCCCCACGCGGCATCCCCCGCCTGCGTGATGGGCGGCTGCGCCGTCAGCGCGGCAGCAAGTACGTCTTCGTGCGCAGCGGTGCAGAGGCGGAGGTTCTCCGGGGCGTCGAATAAATCGCGCACCCGTTCAGCAACGGTGAGAGATGAGATATCGAGGGGCACGCGGGCGCAGAGGTCAGCCAGGCGCCGCTCCTCGTCACGGTAGGCATGCCAATGCTGCTGGAACTCGCGCATGTCATCCAAGTTGGCCATGATAACCCCCAGCGCGCGGCGTCTCGTGTGTCGTGTCGTTTGCTCGGCCGCCCCCTTATGGTACCTCGAGCGTGACCGTGCGCGGCAAATCAACGAAAAAGAACCCGCCAGGCGCCCCCGACGGGTTCTCTCGTTGGCGCTGCGGCCACGGTGCGCGACAGCGCCCCTTACGCAAAGTCCGCGAGCTGCGCCCCGAGCGCCGCGATCTCGGCCTCGAGCTCCTCGGCGCGCTCGCGCTTCTTGGCGACGACCTCGGGGGCCGCCTTGGCGACGAAGCCCTCGTTGGCAAGGGTCTTCCGAGCGCCCGCGAGCTCCTTCTCCGCCTTGGCGATGGCCTTCTCGACGCGCGCCTTCTCGGCTGCGAAGTCGACGAGATCGCCCACCACGATATACGCATCGAAGTCGGGGCCCGCAAGGGCGATGGAGCCCTCCGGCTTCTCGGCGTCGAGCGCGACCTCGACCGCCGCCGCGTTGGCGAGGCTCGCCGCAAACGCCGCCATGGGCGCCATGGCGTCGGCCGTCTCTGCCGCGTGCGCGCGCACCACGACGCGCAGCTGCTCCTTGGGGCTCAGGCGGTAGCGGGCGCGCGTCGAGCGGACATCGGTCACGACGGCGCGGGTGAGCTCGAACGCGCGCTCAGCCGGCTCGTCGATCCAATGCGCATAGGCATCGGGCTCCGGCCAAGCGGCGACCATCAGGGCGTCGGCGCGGCGGCTCTCCCCCGCCTCGTCGAGGTCGAGAACGGAGACCGGCATCTGGTCCCAGATGGCCTCGGTCACAAACGGCATGAAGGGGTGCATGAGGCGCAGGCTCGCGTCGAGCACGTAGATGAGGTTGCGCTGCGCCTGCAGGCGGGAGTCCTCGTCCTTCAGGCGGGCCTTGGTGACCTCGACGTACCAGTCGCAGACCTCGTTCCAGAAGAACGCCTGCACGCCGCGGACCGTCTCGCCGAAGGCATAGGACTCGATGCCGTCCGTCACGGCGCGGACCTGCTTGGCCAGGCGGCTGAGCATCCAGGCGTCGGCAGCGGTCTCTGCCACCGGCGCGCCGGGCGTGTAGCCCTCCATGTTCATGAGGAGGAAACGGCTCGCGTTCCAGATCTTGGTGACGAAGGCCTTGGCCTGCTCGGTGCGGGGGCTGCCGATAAACTCATGCGTCTTCTTATCGATGTCGGCATCGAACTTGACGTCCTGGTTGTTGGTGAACAGCGACAGCAGGTTAAAGCGCATGGCGTCGGCGCCGTATTTGGCGATGAGGTCCATGGGGTCCACGCCGTTGCCCTTGGACTTGGACATGCGGCTGCCGTCCTTGGCAAGGATCGTCGGGTAGATGACGACGTCATGGAACGGCTCCTCGCCGAGGAAGTACTCGGAGCTCATGATCATGCGGGCGACCCAGAGCGCGATGATGTCGCGCGCGGTGACGAGCGCCGTGGTGGGATGATGGCCCTCGAGCCTCTCGGGCTCCTGCGGCCACCCCTGCGTGGCGAACGTCCACAGCTGCGAGGAGAACCAGGTGTCGAGCACGTTCTCGTCCTGGTGGACATGGTGACCGCCGCACTTGGGGCAGACCCCCGTGTCCTCCATGAGGGCGTCCTCCCACCCGCAGTCCTCGCAGTAGAACACGGGGATGCGGTGACCCCACCACAGCTGGCGCGAGATGCACCAGTCCTTGAGGTTCTCCATCCAGGTGAGATAGCTCTGGCGCCAGCGATCGGCGTTGAAGCGCACGCGGCCGCTCTCCACCGCCTCGATCGCGGGGCCCTTCAGCTTGTCGACGGCGACGAACCACTGCTCGGAGAGCCAGGGCTCGAGGGTGGTGTCGCAGCGGTAGCAGTGCATGACGGAGTGCTCGTGCTCCTCGATATGGTCGAGCAGGCCGTGCTCCTCGAACCACGCGACGACGGCCGCGCGGCACTCGTCACGCGTCATGCCGGAGAACGCGCCGTAGCCGTCGACCACGACGGCGTGCTCATCGAAGATGTTGATCTTGGGCAGCCCGTGCGCCTCCCCCATGGCGTAGTCGTTGGGGTCGTGCGCGGGCGTGACTTTGACGAAGCCGGATCCGAAGCCGGCGTCGACGTGCCAGTCCTCGAAGATGGGAATCTCGCGGTTCACGATGGGGAGCATCACCGTCTTGCCCACGAAGGCGGCCTTCTCGGGGTCCTTCGGCGAGACGGCCACGCCCGTGTCGCCGAGCATGGTCTCGGGACGCGTCGTGGCGACCACGATGTACTCCTGGCCGTTGACGGGCTCGGTAAGCGGGTAGCGCAGGTGCCAGAGATGGCCCTTCTCGGGCTTGTACTCCGCCTCGTCGTCCGAGATGGCCGTCGTGCAACTGGGGCACCAGTTGACGATGCGCTTGCCGCGGTAGATGAGGCCCGCATGGTACCAGTCGCAGAAGACGCGGCGAACGGCCTCGGCGTAGTCGTCGTCCATGGTGAAGCGCTCGTGCTCGAAGTCGATGGAGCAGCCCATGCGACGAATCTGCTTCTGGATGATGCCGCCGTACTCGTGGGTCCAGTCCCAGCACGCATCGATGAACGCCTCGCGGCCCATCTCGAGGCGGTTCTTGCCCTCCTCCTTGAGCTTCTTGTCGACCTTGGTCTGCGTGGCGATGCCGGCGTGGTCGGTGCCCAAGATCCATTGGGTGGAGCGCCCGCGCATGCGCGCCTCGCGCACGATGGCGTCCTGGATGGAGTCGTCGAGGGCGTGGCCCATGTGGAGCTTGCCCGTGACGTTGGGCGGCGGGATGGTGACGGTGCAGTCGCCCACGCCGGGGCGCTTTTCTGGCTTGCGCTGGTAGTAACCGCCTGCGAGCCATTTCTCGAGCACCTGGGGCTCGGTGGCCGCGGGGTCGTAGGTTTTGGACATCTCTTCCATTTCCATGGGCACCTCTATGCTCAAATCTCAAATCGGAAACACGCGATACACGTATTGCAAGAGGATAGCACAGGAGGTGCGACCGCAAGACGCAGGCCGTCACGAGGACGCTCTCTGTTTATGGGCGATATTTGGACACGACGAGCGTTCTCGGGCGAGATGTGGACAGGATTAGGCATCTGGGCGTCCATATTTCGCCCGAGAACGTTTCTTGTGTCCGCTTCTCGCCCGAGAACGCCACACGGGGCGCGGCAGGACCCATCCGCCGGCCTTGCCATGAGGGCGCGCCACGTCGCAGCTGACGCTGAGAGAAGTTCGCCTTCATCGAGACAGACGCGGAGAGAAGTTCGTTCCCCGTCGCGGCGGACGCAGCAACGAGCGCGCCCTCGTCGTGATGGGTACGGCGAGAACGCGCTCATGACCGGAAAGGCGGCCGTGCTACCGCTCACGCCGGCATTGGAGCAGGTTCGTGAGCCGGCGGCCGGTGACGAGCTCCCCGTCCTTCACGAAGCCCTCCTCGCGCCTCGCAAGCTCGGCGATGAGCACGGAGCGCAGCTCCGCCACGCGCTGTGCGCAGGCAGGTTCGTCGATGGCATCATGCGACTCGCGCGGGTCGGCGGCGAGGTCGAAGTACTGCTCGCGTCCCGTCTGGCTGAACCAGATGTACTTGTCGTGCGATGTCACGATATAGTGGTTCGATTGCTCGCGATCCCGCACGTGCTCGCCGTGGATGTAGGTGCGCTGCAGGCTCCCCCGCCCCAGCACCTCGCTCGCGAGGGACAATCCATCGACCGTGTCGGGCACGCCCGCACCCGCGAACTCCAAAAGCGTCGGCATGATGTCCATGAGTTCGACCACCTGCTCGGAGCGCCGCCCGGCATAGCCCTCCCCTGCGCCCATCGCCGCTGCCGCCTGCTTCCCAGTGCGGACGATAAGCGGTATGTGCGCGGACCCCTCATAGGGCAGCACCTTGCGAAACAGGGAGTGGTCGAAGAGCATCTCCCCGTGGTCCGAGGTGAACACCACGATCGTGTTGCCATAGGTCCCGTCGTTCTCGAGGGCGGTGATGAGGCGTCCCACCTGATGGTCGATGTGCGTGATGCATGCATAGTACCCTGCCATCGCCTGACGACGAAGCTCCGCATCGCGGCAACCGTGAACGCTGTCGAGGACCATGCCGTCGCGCTCGGTCGCCTCGACGTCGTCCCAGTCTCCCGAGGCGGGCGGGCGTAGGTCGCGCCCGCCATAGAAGTCAAAGTAGCTCTGGGGGGCATCGAATGGCGGATGTGGGCGCACGAAGCTTGCGGTGAGGAAGAACGGCCGCGTGCGGTCGCGCGTCTCGAGGAAGCGGATGGACTCATCGACCACCCAGTTCGTGGGATGGTAGCGCTCCTCGTAGATCCAGGGATGCGTGATCCAAGAATTGTTCTCGACGCCCGAGCCGTTCACATCGAATGAAGCGCCCAAGCGGTCGCGCATGTCGCGCATGTAATCATCGGAAACCGCTTGGTGCTGCCAATACGGCGTATCGGCATGGCGATAGTGGCCGATGTATCCGTCATGCAGCTTGAGCGTCTGGAAGCCGCAGGCGAGACGGGGCGGATGCACGTGCATCTTGCCCACGCACGCCGTCTGGTAGCCGGCGCAGCCGAGTTCCTCGGCAAGATAATGATCGTACTCCCAATCTACGCCATCCTGATAGCCCACGCGGCCATGGGAGGAAGGGGCCTGGCCGGTAAGGAGCCCTGCGCGCGCCGGAATACAGCTCGGGCAGGCGGAGTAGGCGTTCTCGAAGAGCGTTCCCTCCGCAGCGAGCGTATCGAGGTAGGGCGTCTTCACGTCCGGATGCCCGGCGGCTCCCAGGCAATCGCCGCGCAGCTGGTCGCAGACGATGAGAACGATATTAGGTTGAGCAATCGGACGAGCCATGGCTCTCCTTCCCTAGATGCGCCGACCGCCCTGCGTGACAGCGGTGCCAGGGGAAGCTCTCACGCAGGGAGCCGGAACCGTTCAGTGAATCTTGCGCATATCGGCGAGAAAAGCCTCGACCGCGCCGGCATCGGCCCCGAGCAGAACGAGCTCGCGCTCGGCACCGCGCATCGTGTAGCGCACGGACACGCCGCCCGCGACCGCGACGGATTCGACCCGCTCGACGCGATCCCAGCCCACGCGCATGCCGCCCTGATAGATCCCGTGCGGCCCCATGCCGGAGCGCACGAGGGCAAGCGAGGCGCCTACCGCGACGAGGACACAGCACGCGGAGAAGTCGTCGGGCTGCGCGCCCCGCACGACGAAGTACCCGATACCGAGGATGGCAACCGCAGCCGCGACGACCGCGTTCACCGGCGCGCGGGGTACCGCGAACCTCAACGAGCCCCGCTGGTCGATGGCGAGGTACACGCTATAGCAGACCAGCAGGGCGGCCACGATGACAAGGGTCCACTCGAGAACGCCGAAGCTTGAGAAAAACGCGGGCATGAACTCATCCCTTCACGGGCGCGCGCATGTGCTTCTCGGAGCGCTTGAGATAGCGCTCGCTTGCCGCGGCATCGCCCTTGTTCTCGTACTGCAGGGCCAGCAAGAGCTCGAGGAAGCCTCGATCGACCCCGTGGAGCCCCTCGACGCGGCGCTCCATGTCCTCGATATATCCCCAGCCCTTCTTGATGTAGATGTCGTGCATCATGCGCGCCTCCGCGACGGCGTCGGCGTCTTCCCAGGTCTCGATCTCGGCGAGGAGCCTCGTCGCCCCTTCGGCATTGCCGCGCTCGAGATAGTAGTTGAAGGCCTTCCCCACGAGCTCGCGGCGCTGCCGGTCGTTCTGCCTCATAGAGAGCATCCGCTCGATCACGGAATCCGCCTCGCCGTACGCATCGAGCGCAAGATACCCGTTGAGCTGCATAAACGAGCGATTCCAGGCAGGGAAGACGAGCTTCGCGAGCGGTTTCTCGAGCAAGGCGAGGTACGCGCGCACCTCCCCCTGCTCGAGAAGCGAGGCCAGCTCATGGGTATATGCGCGCTTCGCCACTTCAGTGAGGATCAAAAGCGCCGTCGCGGCGATGAGTATCACGGCGCCGATGATGCGGATATCCACGAAGCCTCCCTGTCGTGTAGGAGCCTGTCCGGTAGGACCGCGCGAACCTAGGACAGGCCCAGGCGGTCGAATTGCTCGGCGGGCGCGTCGTGCTCGACGAGGCCACGTCGCAGCAGCGCGACCATGCACTCCTCGGCGGGGGCATCCTTCCCCGCCAGGTTATGGACCTGGGCATAGTCCCCGTCCAGATCGAAGAGCAGCGAGTCGCGCACCTCTTCCAGGCAGTCCTCGCGCTGGTCGATGTTCGCCGGCTTCTTGCAGGGGAACCGGTAGACGGGATAGTCCGTCCACGAGAGGAAGCGCCCCATCTCGATGTCATCCACGCAATCGGTGCCCATCTTCTTGCGGATGGTATGGGGAATGGCCGCGTACTCGTAGCACGGGCGGTTTCCCGGCACGGGAGCACGGAAGTAGGTGTAGCGGCCATCCGTCACGTTCACCGTCATGGCGTGCACGCCATAGAGCGCATAATCGCGCGTCGGGGCAGTCGCATCGGTCATCAGCGGCATGAGCGATGTGCCGCGCACGGACGATGGCACCTCGCAACCGTATGCATCGAGAAGCGTAGGCATGATATCGATCGCCTGGGTCAGCTGACCGGCGCGCTCGCCTGCCCGAGCACCCCCCGGGAAGTGCACGATAAACGGCAGATGGGCGAGCTCGTTATACAAATGCATGTAATTCTTGCCCAGATAGTCGCGATCGCCCAGGAAATACCCGTGATCGGTGGTCACGAGAATCATCGTGTCATCGTAGATGCCGCGCGCCTTGAGCGCATCGATGAGCGTGCCGAACCAATGGTCCGTGCACGTCACCAGCGCCTTATAGCGACGCTGCACGTACTCGATTGCTCTCTCGGGAATATCCGTCTCGCTCACGCGACGATAGGGCGGGATCTCGAAGTAATCGCGATCGAGTCCCTCGGCACCGCCGTACATGTCCATGTAGCGGTCGGGCACATCGAAGGGCTCATGCGGGTCGAACGCCTCGACCATGAGGAAGAAGTCGTCGTTCTCGGCATTTTCCTCGATGAAGTCGCAGGCCGCCCGGAAGGTGCGCGGGCTCGGCATGTCCTCCTCGCGTGGCCACTTCGCCCGATTCTTCTGATACTGCTCGCGCACACGGCCGTAGAAGGTCTCGGGCATGTTGTCGGGCTCGTCGATGCGGCTCACCCACGGGTCGCCCTCCTGGCCGCGGAAGAGCTCCCAGCTGTTGAACAGCTGGAGATAGCCCTCGCCGCCCGTGCGAGCATAGTGGCAATGGTCCGTCTTGATGCAGGTATAGGTGCCGCCCGCCCGCAGACCGTCCACGAGCGTGGCGTCGAAGGGCTCGATGGGGCCCCAGGGTCGCTCGAGGAAGTTGTAGCGCCCGCACATGATGTCGCGGCGCGCGGGCATGCACGGCGCGGAGCCGATCCAATGGTTGTCGAAGACCAGCGAGTCCTCGGCGAATGCGTCGAGATGCGGCGTATGGGCGGCTCCCTCGGGGTTGTAGCACCCCAGCGCATCCCTGCGAAGGGTGTCCATCAGCACCAGGATCGTTCTCATGCAAGCGCCCTTTCTCTATGATGGCGGGCACGGTGACCGCCCGCTCGCGTTTGTGGGTATAACGCTCATGTTCCACAAGATGCCCGGAATATGCGATGAAGTCCGGGCATGTTGAGGGACACGGGTGTCCGGACCCGCCGTGCGGCAAGCAGCGGGTCCGGACCGCTCGCATGGGGCGCCGCGGTGATGCTTCGGGCGCCCCATGCCCTTTGCGTGACAACGGTGCGAACGCCGGTCACGCGATTACGTTGCGATGACGTCGTGCATGCGGTGCCACGCGCCCGGCATCATGAAGCCGGTAGGCGCGGCGCCGAGAGGCCGACCGTCCTTACGCGAAGATGCTGACGCCGGTGTAGTAGCCGATGGCAGCGAAGACGAGCGCGAACACGATGATACCGATGATCACCTGGGCGGTGTTCTTGCCCTGACCCTTCTTGATGAGCTTATAGCAGATCAAGGTGAGGATGACCGGCAGCATGTACGGCATGACCGCGTCGAGCTGGGTCTGGATGACGAGCGGATCGCCCTCAGAAAAGGCGAACTGCAGCCCTGTGGTGAGCTTGACCGTCTGCGGGATCAAGCAGCCCACGACGATGACGCCGAGGACGTTGGCGAGGTTGCCGAGGCGCTCGATGAGCGCGACGCCGCCCTGCTCGATGAGCTCCATGCCCTTGGTGTAGCCCATGTGGATGCCGAAGTACTTCAGCGGCCAGTAGAGCACGTTGATGAGCAGGAACATGACGAGCGGGCCGATGAGCGAGCCATTGCTGACGCAGAGCGACGCGCCGATGGAACCGGCGATGGGGTACCACGTGAGGTTCAGCATCGAGTCACCGAGGCCGGCGAACGGGCCCATGAGCGAGGTCTTGATGCCGGTCACGGCGTCCTTGTGGTCCTCGTCGGTGGTCTCCTCGAGCGCGGCGCAGATGCCCAGGATGAACGGGATCGCGAGCGGATGGGTGTTGAAGTACTCGAGATAGCGCCTCATCGCCGTGACGCGCTCCTCCTTGGGGCGGTCCTTGTAGAGCTCCTCAAGGACCGGCGAGAAGCAGTAGGTGAGCGAGAGCGACTGCATGCGCTCGTAGTTATGCGCGAACTGGCAGCCCTGAGTGCGCAGAAGAACCTTGTTCAGGGCGTGATTGCTGACGTGAGCCATTACAGATCATACTCCTCTCCATCATCAGCGCCTTCAGCGGAGGCGATGGCCGGAGCGGCCTGCGTGTTCTTCTGGCCCTCGACGACGAAGTCGTAGAAGCCGGCGATGGCGGCAGCGATGATCGCGCAGCCGAGGGTGGGGATGCCCACGTACGCGTTGAGCACGAAACCGATGAGCAGGAAGATCCACATGTTCTTCTTCATCATCATGGTGAGTAGCATCGCGAGGCCCACGGCGGGCATCATGCCGCCGGCGGCGCTCATACCGGAAAGCACCCAAGGCACATCGTTCTGCAGGAAGGCCATGATGTTCTCGATGACGTAGGAACCGATGCCGGTGGCGATGAACACCGGCACGGCGCGCGTCAGGAAGAAGCAGATCGCGCCACCCCAGAAGAACTTGTTGACCGCCTTGAACTCACCGGACTCGGCAGCCTTGTCGGCGCCGTGCAGGAAGCTGGCATTCGTGGTCATGACCAGGATGTTGAGCTGTTGGACCAACGTGGCGGTGGGGACGCCGATGGCGACGGCGAGCGCCGTGGCCTCGGTCACGCTGCCACCGGACATGATGCCCAGCGACGCACCCACGATGGTGCCGGAGATGACATCGGGCGGAACGTACGCGCCGATGTTGTTGACGCCAAGCCACATGAGCTCCATGGTTGCGCCGATGACGATCGCGGTGGTCATGTCGCCCAAGATGATGCCGACACCGACCGACGCGAGCAAGGGCTTGCGGAACCCAAGATGCGGGCCCAACTGGTCCCACTCGCACAGGCCCGCCCAGATGGCGAGGAGCAGTGCTTGAACCATACCGTTTCCTCCTTTACAAGTATGGAAATTGCAACGGGTCGCTGGCATGCGGCCCGCAGTGCCGCTGAAACGATCGCGCTCGCCTGGCCAAGAAACCGGACACCTGTAGGCGCGGCGGGACGAGCGCGGGGTGCGCCCGGCGGCGATACGTCACCGGACGGGAACGGAGCGCCTAGCCCTTGAAGTTCTTGAGCAGGTCGGGCACGCGTTCCTTGGTGTCGCGGGTCGTCGTCTGCATCCAGCACTCCACACCGAGCGACTCGAGCTCCTCGAAGGCGCGCTTCTCGTCCGCAGTGATGGACATGTTCTTATGGATGCGCTGGCGCTCGTCGTTGAAGCGCATACCCGAGACGTTGAGATAGGTGAAGTCAAGCCCGTTCTTCTTCAGGGCGAGGGCGTCGATGGGGTTGCCGAAGAGCACGAGCGTGACCTTTTTGAGCGTGGTCTTCTTAAGCACGTCGATGAACTTCTCGACGGTGAAGACCGACACCTTGATGTTCGGCACCGCGAGTCCGGCGACCGAGCGCTGCACGGGGTCGTTCGCGCAGGCATCGTTCACGATGATCACCGACTCGATCCCGAAATCAGGAATCCACGTCGTGGCAACCTGGCCATGGATGAGACGGTCGTCAATGTCTACAAGTTTGAGGGGCATATCGCTCACTCCTTTCTAGAGGTCGAGGTCGTCCTCGTCCTCTTCTTCCGCCAGCTGGACCTTGACCTCCTTGAGCGCCTCGGCATTGGTGGCGAGCACATGCTCACGCACCTCGTCGGGCGTAAGGTCGGCCGAGAACACGAGATCGATGAGCACGGGCAGGTTCACGCCGGTAAAGGCGACCATCTCGGCACCGCGCAGCATCGCGCGCGAGATGACGTTGAACGGCGTGCCGCCGTAGATGTCACAGAGCGCGACAACATGGTCGTACGCCTCGTCGAGCTCTGAGTAGGCCTCGGAAAACTCCGCCTCGAACTCCTCGGCGCTCTTGTTCTCGGTGAGCGAGAGCGCGCGAACGCGCGTCTGCTTGCCCGCGAGCATCTCGGCGCCCTCGAGCAATGCCTCGCCGATGTGCGCGTGCGTCGCAAGGATGATTCCAAACGACATGTTTCCTCCTGACGAATCGTCTTCGCCCGCGCGCGTCGTTTCCATGCGCGACCGGGCTCCTCCCCTTGTCGGTGTTCCGTGAAGCTGTTGCTCTAATTTGTTCTTTATTGAACATTAGATAACGTAGCAAATGAACACATTACGAAACCGATGGCCTTACATATATACCGATACAACTCGTGGTTTCGTGGACGCACTTATCTTAGCAGGACTTTGAAGCCCAAACGTCAATCGTGTAGAAATTACCGTTTGGCGCGAATATATGACCGTCTACGTAATTTTTTGATTCTATTTGTTCATTTCTGTTATTTTGAAGATGCCTAAGGGAGGTAGAAATGCTCAAGGTTCAACGACAGGAAGAGATCGTACGCCTATGCAACTCATCGGGGCTCGTCACGGTGAACGAGGTCGCGGAGCTTCTCGGCACCTCACCGATGACCATCAGGCGCGATATGGAGGAGCTCGCCCAGGAACATCGCATCGAGCGCGTGCGCGGCGGCGCCAAAAGCGTCGTCACCGTGCCGCAGATGGTACGCGAGTTTCCGCACGATAAAAAGAGATCGCAGCACTATGCGGAGAAGCAGCATATCGCGAAGCTGGCGGTGGGGCTTCTGAGGGATGGCGACGCCGTGTTCCTCGGCGCGGGCACCACCTGCGAGCTCATCGCCCAGAACCTTGGCGAGAAGTCGCTCAGCGTGGTCACCAACAGCATCTCCGCCTTCGAGCTGCTCAGAGAGAATCCCAACATCGAGCTCTATCTGCTCGGCGGCCTCTATCGCCGCAAGACGAGCGTGCTCTACGGACATCTCACCGAAGAGGCCCTCTCGTCCATGAGTGTAGACAAGGTGTTCTTCGGGGTGAACGGCATCTGCGCGCCCGACGTGATGGGGCACAACGTCGATATCTCGAACCTCCAGCGCATGGCGCTCGACAAGGGACGCAAGCGCTACATCGTGGCGGATTCCTCGAAGTTCTTCCGAAAAGACCTGTTCACGTTCTACACCCTCGACCAGATCGACGCCGTGATCACCGATCCGGGCATCACCGCCGAGCAACGCGCCTCCTGCGAACAGTACACGCAGGTGATCTGCTAGCGACGGGTCGGGCGGGACATCTTTCTGCTGGCGGCGGGCTCGACCGAATTGTCTCCCTGCCAACGGCGAGTCCGACCGGACCGCCTCCAACATCTCATCCGTTCGAGGAGCCCCATGATGAAGTACATCAGCTTTCTCATCAAGCCTGCTTCGGCCTCGTGCAACATGCGGTGCCGATACTGCTTCTATGCGGACGTCGCCGAGCACCGCGCGGTGCGGTCGCACGGCGTCATGGGCACCGATGTGATGGAGGCACTCATCGACCGTGCACTCGGGCTCGACGACAGCGCGCGGATCGCCTTCGCCTTCCAAGGCGGCGAACCCACGCTCGCGGGACTCGACTTCTTCCGCGCGTTCGTCGCGCGCGTGGAGGCCGGGCGCACGCATCAGCAGGTGAGCTACGCCATCCAGACGAACGGCTACCTTATCGACGAGGAATGGGCGGTGTTCTTCCACGAGCACCGCTTCTTGGTGGGCATCTCGCTCGACGGCTACCGCGAGCTACACGACTGGCTGCGCCCCGATGCTGAGGGCACGGGCACCTTTGCGCGCGTCATGCGTGCCATCGACGTATTGCGCGACACACACGTGGAGTTCAACGTGCTCACGGTGCTCACCGCGCAACTTGCCAAGCACCCGCAGAGGCTCTATCGCTTCTACTGCGATCATGGTCTTGACTACGTCCAGCTCATCCCCTGCCTCCCGGGACTTGACGACGATGCCGATGAGTTCTCGCTCAGCCCCGAAGCGTTCGCCTCGTTCTACAAGGTGTTCTTCCGACTCTGGCTCGATGAGTACCGCCAGGGGCGCTACCGCTCCGTCACGCTCTTCGACAATGTGATCCCGCTCTTTGCCGGCGTGGCCCCGCAGCAGTGCGGCATGCTCGGGCGGTGCGCGCCGCAATTCGTGGTGGAGAGCTCGGGCGATGTGTATCCGTGCGATTTCTACGTACTCGATCGCTACCGCTGCGGGAACATCGTGGATAACACCCTCGAAGAGCTTGCGACTTGCGATGCCGTGCGCGCCTTCCTCGCCGAGCCCCGGCGCGCGTGCTCGCGATGCGCCGACTGCCCCTTCGAGCGCATCTGCCATAGGAACTGCAAGCGCTTGAATATCGCCTATTACCGCGAGGATTATTGCGGCTATCGCGACTTCCTAGAAGAGGCCGCCCCGCAGATGGCCGCCATCGCGCGCACGATCCGACGGTAGCGGACACCGTATGTCATCAACGCGCCTCCGACGTCCTCGGATGGTCCTTCCCAGCCGCTCGCGCGTCTTCGGGCACGAAATCGCAGAATAACGCTTTTTATGACCCCTCTTTTCTTCGATTCCGTGCCCCAAAATGCAGCGCGGGACAATACAGCGCTGAAATACGTGGTCAGCGTCGCTCGCCCGTGGCCTTTTCGTGATGATCCGCGATGGCCTCGTTGACGGTATGCCCTTGGTCCGCCTCGAGAGAGCGCCACTTGGGCGTTACGATGCGCTGCGCCGGGTACACGCCGCGGTGCCCCGCCGCCAGATCGCTCACGAACGAGACGATGACGAAATACGGCGCCGCCAAGACCCCGAAGAGGTCCACACCGAGCAAGATCGTCGTCATGGGCACATTGAGCGCCGAGCCGAACACGCCCACCATGCCGAGCGCCGCACCGAACGCCGGCGTAACGCCAAGCGAGTAGCCGAGCACGGCGCCGAGCCAACCACCGAGCGAGGCCCCGATGCCGAAGATGGGCGTGACCTCGCCGCCCTGAAAGCCCGCCCCCAGCGTAAGCGCCGTCATGGCGAGCTCGAGCAACGCATCGATGGGCGTCGCGGCCCCCGTGAACCCTGCCTCCACAAGCCACGAGGAAAGTCCGCCGTAATCGTAAAGGCCGAAGACCACATAGGTCCCGAGCACCACGAAAGCGCCAACCGGCGCCGCTACCAAGTAGTTCGTGATATGAGCGGCATAGAATCGCTTGACGACGCGAATCGCCCCCGAGAACATGCGCGCCGCGATACCGAAGACCACCGCGGCCAGCACCGCGAATGCAAGCGATGAAGGTCCGAGCCGCGGGACCATGCCGATGTCGTAGCCCTCGCGGGGAGCTCCGAGCGCCGTCGTCACGGCATCGCCGACAAACGAGGCGAGCAAACAGTACACGCCGGCCCGATACTGCAGCTTGCCGACGAAGCACATCTCCATACCGAAGAAAGCACCCGCGAGCGGCGTGCCGAACACCCCACCGAACGCAGCGGAAATGCCCGCCATGAGGAGATCTTGGTGATCGTATTCACCGAGCTTGAAGAGACGCGAA
>DVMF01000064.1 GCA_018715125.1 Candidatus Coprousia avicola
GGGCGTCAACATCGCCCGTCTCGATGAGAAGTTCGAGGACGGTGCGGTGATTGATGGTGCCGCGCTCAAGGCGGCCGGCATCATCAAGAAGGAGTTCGAGCCCGTTAAGGTTCTTGGTGAGGGCGAGACCACCAAGAAGTTCACCGTCAAGGTCGACAAGGTTTCGGCTGCGGCCAAGGCCAAGATCGAGGCGGCTGGAGGGTCGGTCGAGCTCCCGTGCTAACTGGCCTGAAGAACGCTTTCCGCATCAAAGATCTGCGCGAAAAGATTCTCTTCACCATAGCGATGCTCGTGGTGTACCGCATCGGTGCCCACGTGCCTGTGCCCGGCATCCCCTTCGGGGAGATGGTGGACTTGTTCAGCGGCGACAACTCTGTCGCCGCTGGCGCTATGTCGCTCCTGAATCTTTTCTCGGGCGGCGCGCTCAGCTATGTGTCGGTGTTCTCGCTTGGCATCATGCCCTACATCACGAGCTCGATCATCCTTCAGATGCTCCAGAGCGTGGTGCCGAGCCTGCACGAGCTTGCCCGTGAGGGCGAGGTCGGTCAGACCAAGATCACCCAGTATTCTCGCTATCTGACGCTGGCGCTTGCGCTGCTCAACTCGATCGGCTATCTCTTCCTCTTCAAGGGATACGGCATCAACTTCAACGGTGCCGGCGCTCCGGAGATCATCTTCGATATCCTCATCGTCGGTACGCTCACCGCCGGTGCCATGCTCATCATGTGGATCGGCGAGCTCATCACCCAGCGCGGTATCGGCAACGGCATGTCGCTCATCATCTTCGCCAACATCATGGCGGGGCTGCCGGCGGCTATCGTCTCCTCCGCCGCCGAGGGCACGATGGGCATCGTCATCACCGCGGTGATCTTCGTGGTCATCCTCTGCGTGATTCCGCTCATCGTTTATCTCGAGCGCGGTCAGCGCCGCATCCCGGTTCAGTACGCCAAGCGCGTTGTGGGCCGCCGTATGATGGGCGGTCAGTCCACCTACCTGCCCATCAAGGTCAACACCGCGGGCGTCGTGCCAATCATCTTCGCGAGTGCGCTTCTGTACTTCCCGGCTCAGCTCGCCGTGTTCTTCCCGGGCATCGGCTGGGTCCAGGCAGTCGCGGGCGCGCTGGCGAGCGGTTGGATCAACTGGATCTTGAACGTCGTCCTCATCGTGTTCTTCGCCTACTTCTATACGAGCATGGTTTTCAACCCCGATGAGACGGCTGACAACCTGAAGAAGCAGGGTGGCTTCATCCCGGGCGTGCGTCCTGGCAAGGCCACGGCTGCCTACATCAAGAACGCCCTCAACAAGATCACCCTGCCCAGCGCGATCTTCCTGGCGCTTATCGCCATCGTGCCGTCCATCGTGTTCTCGTTCACGGGCAACCAGCTCATCCAGTCGTTTGGCGGCACCTCGGTCCTCATCATGGTCGGCGTGGTCCTCGATACGCTTGCCAAGGTCGAGAGCCAGCTCAAGATGTATGATTATGACGGGTTCTTCAAGTAGACATAAGACTTGAGAGGAGTCAGCCATGAACATCGTTTTGCTCGGAGCTCCGGGCGCTGGTAAAGGCACCGTTGCCCAAGAACTCGTAGAGGACTTCGGCTTTGCCCACATCTCTACGGGCGATCTGCTCCGCGCTGCCGTGAAGAGCGGCAGCGAGCTCGGCGTCAAGGCCAAAAGCTACATGGACGCCGGTGAGCTCGTTCCCGACCAGCTCGTTATCGACCTGGTGAAGGAGCGCCTGGCCGCCGATGATGCTCAGAAGGGCTTCATCCTCGATGGCTTCCCGCGCAACACCATGCAGGCGGTCACGCTCGATTCTGAGCTCGGCGCTATGGGCAACCCGCTCGATGCGGCGCTGCTGATTGATGTCGAGCCCAAGGTGATCATCGAGCGCCTGTCCAACCGTCGCACCTGCCGCGCCTGCGGCTACACCGGCACCGCTGCCGACGAGGTGTGCCCCAAGTGCGCCGGCGAAATGTATCAGCGCGACGATGACAAGCCGGAGACGATCGCTAACCGTCTCGACGTGTACGAGAAGAACACCAGCCCGCTCGTCGAGTACTACCGCGGGCAGGGGCGTCTCGACGTCGTCAACGGTGTTGGTACGGTCGCCGAGGTGCATGAGCGCGTTAAGGAAGCGCTTGGTCTATGATCAAAATTAAGTCTGCACAAGAGGTCGAGCAGATGAAGAAAGCCGGGGCGCTGTCTAAGATGGCGCTCCGGCACGTTGGTGCCATGGTGCGCCCTGGCGTCTCGACGTTCGAGCTCGATCAGCTCGCTGAGCAAATCATCCGCATGCATGGCGGTATCCCCACGTTCAAGGGGTACGGCGGATTCCCGGGTTCCATCTGCGCGTCCTTGAACGACGCCGTGGTGCACGGTATCCCCAACCCCGATATCATCCTGCGCGACGGCGACATCATCTCGATCGACACCGGGGCCACCGTTGACGGCTGGGTGGGGGATAACGCTTGGACGTTCTACGTTGGCAACCCCTCGCAGGAAGTCAAGGCGCTCTGTGAGGTCACGCTCGACTGCCTCAAAGAGGGCATCAGGCAGGCCGTGCCGGGCAACCGCGTGGGCGACATCGGTCATGCCATCCAAAGTCTGGCCGAGCATCATGGGTACGGCGTGCTGCGCGAGTACGTGGGGCATGGCGTCGGTCGCGTGATGCACGAGGACCCCAACGTCCCCAACTGGGGCAAGAAGGGCCGCGGCGTCAAACTCGAGGCCGGCATGGTTATCGCCATCGAGCCCATGATCACCCTCGGCACCTACCATGTGAGCGTGGGAGCCGACGGCTGGCTCGTCACCACCGATGACGGGCTGCCTGCGGCGCACTATGAGAACACCATCGCCATCACCAACGATGGCCCGGTGATTCTTACGCAGGATGCGCAGGGGCCGTGGTGCTCACTTCAAGGCGGCGTGATGTAGCGCGTTGCTTGCCAGTTTGCCGGTAACAGGCAAAGCGGTGACATGCGCGGGCCTATTGCCCAACGCAAGAAGGAGGCTCCGGTAGGGGCCTCCTTTGCGATATAGGTCAAGCTCCTTTCCTCAAGATCGGGCGAAGCTAAGGCGAAGTCAAAGGTCCCGGTGTGCTGGAGGAAACAGCGGGAGCCTTTGCTAAATGTGGAGTCGATACGAAAAACACACGATAGCGAGCTGAAGTGCGCTATCATACGCTGTTGCTGTATGTTTCGCGAGAGAAAGATGTGCTTGTGAAGAAGGAAGATGCCATCGAGCTTGAGGGCACGGTAACCGAGCCGCTCCCCAATGCCATGTTCCGCGTCGAGCTTGAGAATGGGGCCTCGGTCCTGTGCTCCATCTCGGGCAAGATTCGCATGAACTACATCCGCATCCTTCCCGGTGACCGTGTGGTTGTGGAGATCTCTCCCTACGACCTCACGCGCGGGCGCATCACCTATCGCTACAAATAGCAGCCCGTATCGGATGGGGAGGGGAGCGCTCAAGCCCCGAGCCGTTCGGTGCGCTCATCAGCCGGTTATTCACGTCTGCGGCTGGACGAGTAGATAGTAGGTATACGTTTGAGCACAACTGAGAGGATCGCATCATGAAGGTACGTCCTTCCGTCAAGAAGATGTGCGACAAGTGCAAGATCATTAGGCGCCACGGCAAGGTGCTCGTTATCTGCGAGAACCCGCGCCACAAGCAGCGTCAGGGTTAAAGAGAGGAGACTACGTTGGCCCGTATTAGCGGTGTCGATCTCCCGCGCGAGAAGCGCATCGAGATCGGTCTGACCTACATTTACGGCATCGGCCGCACCACCGCCAGCAAGATCTGCGCGGAGACGAACATCAACCCGGATACGCGTGTCAAGGACCTCACCGAGGAGGAAGTCGACACCATCCGTAAGTACATCGATGAGGCCGGTCTCATGATCGAGGGCGACCTGCGTCGTGAGCACAACCAGAACATCAAGCGCCTCATGGACATCGGCTGCAACCGTGGCCTGCGTCACCGCAAGGGCCTGCCGGTCCGCGGTCAGCGCACCCACACCAACGCTCGTACCCGCAAGGGTCCGAAGCGTCAGATCGGTGCCAAGAAGAAGAAATAAGGAGAGCGCTTAGATGGCTACTGCAAAGAACAAGCGCGCCGCGCAGACCCGCATCAAGCGCGCCGACCGCAAGAACATCTCGGTGGGGCAGGCTCACATCCGTTCCACCTTCAACAACACGATCGTTTCGATCACCGATCCCCAGGGCAACGTCATTGCCTGGAAGTCCGCTGGTCAGGTTGGCTTCAAGGGCTCGCGCAAGAGCACCCCGTTTGCCGCCCAGATGGCTGCCGAGGCCTGCGCCAAGGCCGCTATGGAGCACGGTATGCACAAGGTCGCCGTGTTCGTGAAGGGCCCCGGCTCGGGTCGCGAGACCGCCATCCGCTCGCTTCAGGCTGCCGGCCTCGAGGTTTCGAGCATTCAGGACAAGACGCCCATCCCGCACAACGGCTGCCGCCCCAAGAAGCGTCGCCGCGTGTAACTCTGAAAGGATCGCTTTACCATGGCAATTGACAGGACTCCTGTTATCAAGCGCTGCCGCCAGCTCGGGATCGATCCCGTTGAGCTCGGTTACAGCAGCAAGAAGGAATCGATTCGCCAGCCCAAGCGCCGTCGCAAGGAATCCGAGTACGGCATGCAGCTGCGCGAGAAGCAGAAGGCTAAGTTCATCTACGGTGTGCTCGAGAAGCAGTTCCACCACTACTACGAGCGCGCTCTGCGTATGGAGGGCGTCACGGGTGAGAACCTCATGACGCTGCTCGAGCGTCGTCTCGACAACGTGGTGTTCCGTCTCGGCTTCGCCCGCACCCGCAAGGAGGCTCGCCAGACCGTCCGTCACGGCCACTTCACCGTGAACGGCCGTCGTGTCGACATCCCGTCCTTCCTCGTCAAGCCCGGCGACGTCGTGGCCGTGGGCGAGAAGTACCGCGACCTGCTTCCCATCAAGGAGGCTCTCATCCAGTCCGAGCGCTTCGAGGTGCCCGGCTGGCTCGAGGTTGATATCGAGAAGCTCTCTGGCAACGTGCTCTCCCTGCCCACGCGTGAGCAGATCAGCACCGATATCCAAGAGCAGCTCATCGTCGAGCTCTACTCTAAGTAGTCTAGTCCCGTATCGATTAGGCTGCTGAGGCTGGAGGTTAGTACATGTCAGAATTCATTAGGCCTCAGGTTCAGGTCGAGGAGATCAACGAGACCTCCGCGCGCGTTTCCGTCGAGCCGCTCGAGCGCGGCTACGGCGACACGCTCGGTAACTCGCTGCGTCGTGTGCTTCTGTCGTCGCTCGAGGGCGCTGCGGTGGAGGCCATCCAGATCGATGGCGCTCAGCACGAGTTTACGACCATCCCCAACATGGTCGAGGATGTCACCGATATCGTCCTGAACGTGAAGGGCCTGGTGTTCGAGGCTCTCGGTACCACCGAGGAGGGCACCGCGACCATCTCGGTCGACGGTCCCTGCGAGGTCGTCGGCGGCGATTTTGCCCTGCCTTCTGACTTCGAGCTCGTGAACCCCGACCATCACATCGCCACCCTCACCGAGGGCGGTCACCTGACGATGAGCATGCGCATCGGCTACGGCCGCGGCTACGTGTCCTACGAGAACAACAAGCGTGACAACGACCCCATCGGCGTTATCCACGTTGACTCCCTGTTCTCGCCGGTTCGTCGCTGCGCCAAGCTTGTCGAGGCGTGCCGCGTCGGTCAGCACACCGACTACGACCGTCTGGTCTTGGAGATCGAGACCAACGGCGCGATCAGCCCGCGTGACGCGGTGGTGCAGGCCGCCAACATCATTAACCAGCACATGACCGCCTTCATGAACCTTGCCGAGACCCCCGAGGTCGAGGAGGAGGTTTCGATTTTCGCCCCCGAGGTGACCAGCGATAACGCTGAGCTTGATAAGCAGATCGAGGATCTGGACCTCTCCGTCCGCTCCTACAACTGCCTCAAGCGCGCGAGCATCCATTCGGTGCGCCAGCTCGTCGAGTTCTCTGAGAACGACCTGCTGAACATCCGTAACTTCGGTGTGAAGTCGATTGAGGAAGTTAAGGACAAGCTTCAGTCCATGGGGCTCAGCCTCAAGGACTAACGCTATCGCGTATCAGAGGAGAAACGGACCATGCGTCACAACAAGAAGAAGGGTCTGAAGCTCGGCACCGATGCCGCGCACACCCGTGCGATGAAGAAGAGCCTCGCCAAGGCGCTCTTCGAGAACGATCGCATCAAGACCACCGAGACGCGCGCCAAGGCGCTGCGCGGCTACGTGGAGCCGATCATCACCTGGGCGAAGAAGGGCGACCTTCACTCCCGTCGTCTCGCCATCGCCAAGCTCGGCGATAAGAACCTCGTTGCCGAGCTCTTCGACAAAGCCGCGCAGGGCATGTGGGCCGACCGCAACGGCGGTTACACCCGCATCATGAAGCTCGGCCCCCGCAAGGGCGACAACGCGCCGATGGTCATCATCGAGATCGTGTCGGAGCCCGTGGTGAAGAAGGCCCCCAAGGCCGCTCCCGCCAAGAAGGCCGCGCCGGCCAAGGTCGAGAAGGCCGAGGAGGCTCCGGTTGAGGAGCCCGCAGCTGCCGAGGCTGCGACGGAGGAGAACGCCGCCGAGTAACTGCTCGGAAGCCATATGCTCTGTTTGAGAGGGGTGCCTGCGGGCGCCCCTCTTTTGTGTATCATGCACGGGTGGATACGCTATGTGTTTGATGCGGAACACGCATGATGACAGGGAGGGGGAGATGATGCTTCAGCTGGACCAAGTGCGCTTTGGGTATGAGGAGCAAGCGCCCGCCGTGGCGGATGTCTCCCTTACGATCGCTCCCGGAGAGATCGTCGCCCTCATTGGCGGTAACGGGTCGGGAAAGTCCACCGTGGGACGCCTGGCTGCCGGCGCGCTGCTGTCCGATGCGGGCACGGTCCGCGTCGACGGATTCGACCCGCATGACGTGGGCGCCCGCGACGAGGTGCGCCGTCGGGTCGGCCTCATCATGCAGAACCCTGTTGATCAGATCGTGTCGACCGTGGTGGCGGATGAGGTTGCATTCGGACCGCAGAACCTCGGCGTTCGCGGAGATGAGTTGAGGCGTCGCGTGCGCACGGCTCTCGCCGCCGTCGGGCTCGCGGACTATGAGGACCGCGATGTCAACGCGCTGTCGGGCGGAGAGCAGCAGCGCCTGGCCATCGCGGGCGTTCTTGCGATGGAGCCGTCCTATCTGGTGCTCGACGAGGCGTTCTCGATGGTCGACAGCGCTGAGCGGCCGGCCCTGCGGCGCCTTATGCGGCACGTGGTTGCTAAGAGAAACATGGGGCTGCTGACCATCACGCACGATCCGCTCGAGGTGTTGGCGGCAACACGGGTGGTAGTGCTCGAGGCGGGCCGTACGGTGTGGGACGGTACGCCGGATGAGCTTGTCGGCGGGGAGCGCGCGCGGCTTCAAGGGCTGTTGCTCGAGAGCGGCTATACACGGGGGCTCACAGCCGCCTTCGACGCGGGGTATCGCCTCGCGTCCGGGGTGGAGCCCGAGGCAGTGGCCGCTTGGCTTGCGGGCGCGGGAGCTGCGGCGCGGCGTGCGGTTGAGCGCGCCCTGGCGTCCGAGCGGGCCGCGGGCACGCCGTGCGATGATGCTCCTGCGCTCCTTCGCGCTGAGGGCGTTGCTGCGGGCTATGACGCGCGGCCGGTGCTGCGCGGGGCCGATGTCGCCCTCAAGGCGGGCCGGGTCGCGCTTCTTGCCGGCGCTTCGGGGTCGGGCAAGTCGACGCTCGCCACCGTGCTCGCGGGCTTGCGCGAGCCGCAGGAGGGCGCGGTTGCGCTCGTCCAACCAGATGAGACGCCCTGCGGGGCGCATGAGAGGCCGGTTGCCCCGGGCGACGTGGCCCTGGCGTTTCAGCACCCCGAGGGGCAGCTGTTTTTGGATAGCGTCGAGGCGGAGCTGCGGTTTGGTCCGGAGCACCTGGGTTGCGCGGCGGACGAGGTCGAGCGACGCGCGGCGCATGCGGCCAAGGCGTTGGGGATCGACGCCTCGCTTCTTGCGCGCGACCCGTTCTCGCTCTCGGGCGGGCAGGCGCGCCGCGCGGCGCTCGCGGCCGTGCTGGCGCTCGATGCGCCGGTGGTGATTCTCGACGAGCCGACGGCGGGCCTCGACGCGGCCTCGCGCCGCCGTCTGCATGCGGTGGTGCGCGGGCTCGCCCGGGAAGGGCGCGCCGTGCTCGTCATAAGCCATGACTTGGAGGAATGGCTCGAGGTGGCAGACGAGCTCCTTCTGATGGAGGGCGGCGGCGTGCGTGCGGTTTTAGACGGACGCCCCGAGCGGCTCGAGGAGGCGTTTGCGCGCGCGGGGCTGGCCGTGCCCGAGGCCTGGCGCCTGAGAGCGCTCATGTCGGCTCCGCCTGCAGGGGAGGAACCCGCCGCGGAGATGTTTGGCGAGGGCGCTGCCGGTCATGCGCCGAGAGGCGCTGAGAAGCTCTCTGAAGGCCCGCAGCGCGAGCACCGGGACCTGGTGCCCGAGGAGCCTCGCGGGCGGCTCGACGCACGCGTGAAGATCATCTTGCTCCTGGTGGGTATCGCGGGCGTCTTCATGACGGGGAACCTCGCGGTGCTCGCCCTCTGGGCGGTCGCCGCGGGCGCCCTCGCCCTGCGCGCGGGCATGGGTGCGCGGGCACTTCTCCGGGCGGTGCGGCCCGCGGCGGTCCTCATGGCGATCATCGTGGCCGTCAACCTCGTCTCGTGCGACGGGACGGCGGATGTGGCGCTTGCGGGCACGTGGGGCCTGTCGATTGCGGGCGGCCTGCGCGCCGCGGTGGCGGTGGCGCGCATCGCGCTCATGCTCGTCTTATCGCTGATGGTTACGGCGACAACCACGCCGGTGGCGGTGGCGGATGCCGTCGTGCGGCTGGGCAGGCCGCTCGCCCGGTGGGGCGTGCCCGTGGAGGAGCTGGGCATGGTGCTGTCCCTCGCCCTGCGCTTCATACCGCTGGTTACCGAGGAGGTGCATCGGGTGGAGCTCGCCCAGCGCTCGCGCGGCGTGCGGTTTGACGAGGGAGGGCTCGTCGCTCGCATACAGGTGTGGAAGACGGTCCTCGTGCCCGTGATGGTGGGCCTCTTCCGCCGCGCCGACCGCCTGGGGGCCGCCATGGATGCGCGCTGCTATCACGAGAGCCGCCGCGCCCCGCGCGATCCACGGCCGCTAGCGCGCCTCGACCGGTTGGCGCTCGCCGGGGGACTTGCCGGCATAGCGGCGCTCGTTGCGGTATCGTATCTTTGCTCGTAGCAGATAGAAGGGACCCTATGGACAGGATGCAGGATACGGCGCAGGCCGGGCAGTCCCGCCCTACGCATGACGGGGGAGCGCACGGTATGCGGGCGGCAGGCGGGGCGCTCGGCACGCTGGTGCTGCGCGTCGCCTACGACGGGGCCGCTTACGCCGGGTTTGCCGAGCAGCGCGACCAGGTGACGGTTGCCGGCGAGCTGCGGCGGGCGGTGGAGACGCTGCTCCGCCGCGAGGTCGACCTGACGTGCGCCGGTCGCACCGACGCCGGCGTGCACGCACTCAGCCAGTACGTGAGCTTTCCGGTGGAGGATCCCTCCGAGCTCGCGCTCACCCAGCGGCGCTGGCTGCGCGCTATGGATGCCCTGTTGCCGCGCGACATCGCCGTGCGCGCCGTCTATAGTGCTCCGGCGGGCTTCTCGGCACGTTTCGACGCGCGCGCCCGCACCTACATCTACCGTATCGCCGACCGTCCGGACCGTCCGGTGCTCACCCGACCGCATGTGTGGTGGCACCGCTATCCGCTCGATGAGGAGGCGATGGCCGCAGGTGCGGCCCATCTCATCGGCGAGCACGATTTCAAGAGCTTCTGCAAGGTCGCCTCAGCTGTAGGCAAGCCTACGTGCCGCAACGTCATGCACACCTCGTTTGCGCGCACGTCCGAGCTGGGTGAGGAGGTGCTCGCTTTCACCATCACCGGCAACGCGTTTCTTCACTCCATGGTGCGCACCATTGTGGGCACGCTGGCGGAGGTGGGCGCTCACCGGCGGGACCCGGCGTGGGTGGGCGAGGTGCTCGCTCGCTGCGACCGCACGGCGGCCGGCCCCACGGCGCCCGCCGACGGCCTCGTGTTTGCCGATGTGACGTATGACGCCGGGCAGCTCACGCCCGTGGTATAAGACCGGCCAGCCGCTCCGATACCGAAGTGTGGTGTCGGCGTGATGAACATTTGTGCGCGGCGTGCAGGAGGGCGGGGTTAAATTGCGTGTCCGCCCCCGGTGATACCATAAGCCAAAGTATGGAAGGCATATGGCAACCGGGAGGCTCAGGCGTGGAGATCCGAGCATCACAGCGCGCCCGATTATCGGTCATACTCGCGGCGCGCGACGGTGAGGAGACGCTCATGCGCGCGCTTGAGAGCGTGCTGGGCCAACGGTTCGATCGCTTGCAGCTCGTTATCGCCCTTATGCCTTCTGCCGATCGCACGCGCGCCATCGCCGAGCGCGCCGCCGAGCGCAACATTCGCATCGAGCTCGTAGATGTGGACGACGCGCATGAGGCGGCCGCCTTTGATGCCGGCCTTATGGCTGCGCGCGGCGACTACGTGCTGTTTATGCGCGCGGACGACTGGTTTGGCCCCCGTGCGCTCGAGACGCTGCTCCAGGTGGCGGAGGACGCCGACCTCGACTTCGCGCTGCCGCTCCGCATAGGGGACGGGACGAAAATCGCGGCGGAGCTCGCAGAGGACACGGACACGTTGATATACGGCTCTGCGCCGGAGGTGCGCGCGGCTGCCGCCGCATGGGTCGAGGCGGGGGCCTTCGATGCCGTGACCGGGCGCTTGCTGCGTCGTTCTCGCATCGAGGATCTGGCGCTGCGCATGAGCCTTACGCGGGACCCGAGCGCTTATATGGCGGCATATCTCGAGGGGTGCGAGTCCGCTGCCTGGGTGCCCGCCGCGCGCTTTCATGCGGGCGGCGACGTTTGCGCGACGCAGGCGGACCAGACGGGTATCGAAGGGTTCGAGCGCGAGCGCGCGCTCTTGTTGGAGCTGACGCACCGCTGGAATGCCGGAGATGAGGCGACGCTTGCCGTCAACCGGCATCATCTCCGCCAGGTGATCGCCTGCATCAACGAGGTGTGCGCGCGCCGGGCCATCTCTTCTATCGAGCGCTGCGAGCGCGTGCGTGACATCTTGGAGGCGCCCGCTACCCGCGAAGCGGTGGCGGCCCTCAACAGAGACGTGGAGGCGCGCCGGGCCATGGGCCTTATGTACGGTCCCATCGTGCGCAAGAACGCCGTCGCGTGCTGTCTCTCGGCACGGGTGGCGGCATGGATGGGCGCCCCGCAGGACATGCTATCGCGACGCCGTCCCGCCGTGGCGTAGCGCCCTCTGTTGCGATTCGTGAAATATTCAGATATCTGCTAGAATAACCTCGTTTTATGCATAATATGAGAATGTTGATGCAGAACGAGGGGAGTTATCTATGGCGAGGACGCGCAACAGCCGCCGCGATGCCATTCGCGACATCGTGCGCACCGGCGCCGTGCGCACCCAGCGTGCGCTCGTGAGCGAGCTGCGTGCCCGGGATTTCGATTGCACGCAGGCAACCGTCTCGCGCGATGTGGCGGATATGGGTCTGAGGAAGATGCCCAACGGCGTGTACGCGCTACCGGAGGACCTGCACTTGAAGCGCATGGTGTCCGACATGGTGACCGATGTGGTGCGGACGGGCAACCTCGTCCTCATCAAGGCGCAGCCGGGTCTTGCGTCGGGTATTGCCGCCGCGGTGGACGCGGCCGATCTGCCCGACATCCTCGGTTCCATCGCCGGTGACGATACCGTGCTGGTGATAGCTGACGGAGACGAGGGCGGGGCGCGCGTCGAGGCGGCGCTTCGCGAGCTTTTGGTGCGAGAGGGGGATGCCGCATGATCGCCGCGCTGCATATCGGGCTGTTTGCCCTGCTGCTCCTGTTGCCCATCGCCTTGGTGGCGCTGCTCGTCTATTACTTTCTCCATACGCGCAAGCGCTGAGGGCGTGTCCTTGCGTGATGGCTGCGGATCCGGAATAAAGTCACGCTTGCGGTCGGTCAGGGATCAAGATCTGACCGCTGGCGTGACTTTTTCGGAGGGGCTGGAGGTAACAGAGAGGGCGTCGGGACCGGCGCCCTCCCTATTTACGGTGGAATTGCAGAGATATAGAAAAACGGGGCCTCGCGGGCCCCGTTTTTCACTGCGTTCGAAGGGAGGCAGTGCGCCGATTCGCTCGATACGCTGCCTACGCCGATGGCTGCGGTTCCGGTTCCGGCTCTGGCTCGGGCTCCGGTTCGGGGTCCGGAGGCGTCACCGGATCGGGGGGCGTCACAGGGTCCGTCGGGGTAGAGGGATCGGTCGGCGTGGTGGGGCTCGTCGGGGTCGTGGGGTCGGTCGAGGTTGCGGGGGTGTCCGGGCTCTCGGCCTCGGTGGTGTCCGCCTCGGAGGTATCCGCCTCCTGGCTGCGGCCGACGAGCGAGTTGCCCTCGACCTCCCAGACGGAGTCGTCCTTATAGCTGATGGACGAGTCGCTCGTGGGGAACTCGGCCCGCGGCACGCCCGCGAGGATGGCGTTCAGGGTGTTGCGCGCCATGGGCAGCGTGAAGTCGCTGCCGAGAGCCTCGCGACCGTAGACGTAGATGGGGACGGAGCCCTGCGTGTAGCCCGTCCACACCGACACCGTGTACTGCGGGGTGTAGCCGCAGAACCACAGGTCAGCTGTGTTGTCCGTCGTGCCGGTCTTGCCGGCGAGCGGCTGGTCGACCGAAAGCTGCGCTGCCGTGCCCGTGGCGCCGCTGTGGTTGATGACGCCCTCGAGCACCTCGGTCAGCGCCTGGGTCACGCTCGTGTCGAGCACCTGCTCGGGCGCGTCCTGATGCTCGTACACGACCTCGCCCTCGCGGTTCTCGATCTTGGTGATGGCGACGGCCTCGCGGTGATAGCCGCCCGTGGCGAACGTGGAGTACGCCTCGGCCATCTCGAGCGTGGAGATGCTCGACACGCCGAGCGTGAGGGAGAGCACGGGGTCCATCTGCGCGGAGATGCCGAGGTCGCGCGCCGTGCTGATGACGTTATCGATGCCCACGGCCAGCTCGACCTGCACGTAGCCGGTATTGGAGGAGAGCTCGGTCGCCCGCGCAAGCGAGATGGTGCCGTAGCTCTGGTTGCCGTAGTTCTCGATGCGCGCCGGCTGGGCGGAGTTCTTGTTGAACGTCATAGGCGAGGCGCAGTTGATGCGGATGTTGGGGTTCATGCCCTGCTTGAGCGCCGTGGCGAGCGTGTAGGCCTTGAACGAAGAGCCCACCTGACGCGCCGAGGTCGCATGGTTGGTGTGGTCGTCGTCGGCATAGTAGTTGCGGCCGCCCACCATGGCGCGGATGTAGCCCGTGTTGTTCTCGAGCACCGTCATGCCGGCGTCGAGTCCCTCGATGCCGTACTGGTCGAGCTGGCTCACGACGGCGCTCTCGGCAGCGGACTGAACGGTGGGGTCGATGGTGGTGTAGACGGTCAGGCCGCCGGAGAAGATGGTGTCGTAACTGAACTGCTCGTTGAGGAGCGCGCGGACATAGTCCACGAAGTAGGGCTGCGCGTACACCTCGACGCCGGTGGAGGAGTTCTCGGTGACGGCGAGGGTGACGGGCTCCGCCTGCGCGGCGTCATGCTCCTCCTGGGTGATCTTGCCGTTGGAGAGCATGCGGTCGAGGACGGTGTTGCGGCGCTGGGTGGCGAGGTCCATGTTGACGGTGGGGTCGTACATCGACGGCGAGTTGGGGAGGCCGACCAGAAGCGCGGCCTCGGCGAGCGTGAGGTCGGTGGCGTTCTTGGAGAAGTACGTCTCCGCCGCCGCCTGGATGCCGTAGGCGCCATGGCCGTAATAGATGGTGTTGAGATACATCATGAGGATCTCTTCTTTGGAGTAGATCTCCTCCATCTTGAGGGCGAGGTAGGCCTCGCGCACCTTGCGCTCGAGCGTGTCGTCAAACTGCTCGTCGGAAAGGATCGTGTTGCGCACGAGCTGCTGGGTGATGGTCGAGGCGCCCTCGTGGCCACCGGTGAGCTGCACCACCACGGCGCGCGCGATGCCCATGAGGTCGACGCCGTTGTGCTGGTAGAAGCGCTCGTCCTCGGTGGCGACGGTGCCGTCGAGCACGTACTGCGACACCTGGTCGATGCTGACCGAGGTGCGGTTCTGCGTGTAGAGCGTCGCGATGGTGTTGCCCTGCGCGTCGAGAATCGTGGTGGGCTCGCTCGTGAGGTAGAGGTCGGTGTTGGTGTAGTCGGGCAGGTCCTCCAGCCAGCGGCTCACGTTGCCGAGCATGCCGATGCCGAAGGCGATGCCCGTGATGAGGAGAAAGCCGAAGAACGACGCCACGATGGCAGGGACGAGATGCGTCTTGGCGTTTGCCCGAAGTTGACGCTCGCGTGGACCCATAAGAGACCTCCCGTAGGTTTCCGTCGACGGCCCGCACGGTGAGCACGGCGTCGAGGATTGCTGCGTGCATATGTACTGAACACAATAGCGCAACGCGCGGACGCGTGGTCTCGTGTATTCTTCTGGCAGGTATTTTCCAGACCGCGTGCATATGGAGGTGAGGTCGGTGGCGAGCTGCGAGCACAGGGGACAGGGTGCCGAGGTGCCCGCAGGGCGGCTGCAGGCGCCTTCCGGCGCGGGGGCCCGCGTCGCCGGGGCCGCGCGCCTGCCTGAGCTTCTGGCCCCGGCGGGCTCCTTCGAGGCGCTGCTCGCGGCGCTTGCCGCGGGGGCCGATGCCGTGTATGCGGGCCTCGCCGCGCCCGGCCTTGACGCGCGCGCCGCCGCGCCGGGCCTCACCGCCGTCGAGCTCGCCCGCGCGTGCGCGCTCGCCCATGCGCGGGGCGCCCGCGTGTACGTGACGCTGAACGCCCTCGTCTACACCGCCGAGCTCGACCGCGCCGTGGCCTGCGCCCGCGTTGCCATGGCCGCCGGGGCGGACGCCTTTATCGTGGCCGACCTCGGCCTCGCTTCCCGCCTCGCGCGCGACCTCCCCGCCGCCGAGCTCCACCTCTCCACGCAGGCGGGGGCGCAGGCCGCGCCTGCGGTGGCGTGGGCGGCCCGGGAGCTCGGCTGCTCCCGCGTGACGGTGGCGCGCGAGCTCTCGGTGGCAGAGATCGCCCGGGTGTGCGCCACGGGCGTGGAGGTCGAGGCCTTCTGCCACGGGGCCATCTGCATCTGCTATTCCGGCGCGTGCGGCCTCTCGGCCCATGCCCGCGGCCGCTCGGCGATGCGGGGCGACTGCACGCAGCCCTGCCGACAGCCGTGGGCGCTTGCGGACGCCTCGGGCGCGCCGTGTGCGCGCACGGCGGGCGATAAGCTCCTCTGCCCTAAGGACTACCTCGGCCTGCGCGCGCTGCCCGCGCTCGTGCGGGCGGGGGTGGGTGCCCTCAAGATCGAGGGCCGCATGAAGAACCCGGATTACGTCTACAACGTGGTGGGCGCCTACCGTGCGGCGCTCGACGCGCTCGCGGCGGGGGAGGAGATCCCCGTCGACGCGCTTATCGAGCGGGTGGGGCGCTCGTTCAACCGCGGGTTTACGGACGCCTACCCGCGCGGGGACCGGGCGGGCACGGGGCGCGCCCTCATGAGTTTCGAGCGCTCGTGCAACCAGGGCGTGCCGGTGGGAACGGTCGTCGCGCGCGGGCACCGGCAGGTGACGGTCGAGCTTGAGGCGGACGTCGCGGCGGGCGATACGCTCGAGATCCATACGGTGCTTCCGGCTGATGCCGCGGCGGACGTGCCGCGCCGCTGGCCGCTGGTGCCCTGCACGGCCGACGCCCGGGCGGGTGAGCGGATCGAGGTCGCCTGCAAGCGCCGCGTCGCGCCGGGAAGCGCCGTCTACCTGACGGCGAGCGCCGCCGTGCGCGCGCAAAGCGATGCCGCCCTCGCGCGTTTGGCGGCCGAGGCCGCGGCCCTCGCCGTGCCCGCCGTTCCCGAGCTGCCGGAGGCGCCCGCCGCGGCGCCGGAGGGCGCGGGCGCTTCTGGCGAGGTGCGCGCGGGCCGCGTGCCGCTGGCGGTGAGTCCCCGCTTTGCGCGAACCGCTGCCGCCGCGGCGCGCCTTCTGGAGGCGGGCGCTGCCGAGGTCGCGGTCGAGGCGTGGCGCCTTATGGACGGCGCTGCCGCCTGGGAGCCCCTGCTGCCACGGCTGACGGTCCTTCTCGACGCGGTGTTTCGCGAGGGGGACGAGGGGCGCTGCCGGCGTCTGGTGCGCACGGCGCGCCGCGTCATCTGCCGCAACCTGGGCGAGGTGGCCCTCTGCCAGGCGGAGGGCGTGCGCTTCGACGTGGCGGCGCCCGTGTATGCAGAGAATGAGGCGGCCGTGGACGTGCTCGTCCGCGCGGGGGCGGCGCGCATCTGGCTCGCGGACGAGCTCTCCGCGGCGGAGGCGTCGGGCCTCGCCGCCGTGGTCGCTCCGTTGGCGCCCGTGGGCCGCCTCGCGCTCCCCGCGGCCGAGCTCATGGTGATGGAGCACTGCGTCCTTACGGCAGAGGGCCCGTGCGACCAGGCGTGCGCGACGTGCCGGCGCCGCGCCGAGGAGCGCTTCCTTGTGGGCGCCGACGGCGCGCGCTATGCCGTCGCGACCGACGCCCTCGGCCGCTCCCGTATCTTCGCGCCCGCCCTACCCGCCGTCTCGCCCCGTCCGCTCGGCCGGCCCGCCCGGTAAAGGAGGATCATGTCCGACCGTCCGCTCTCCGTCCTGCGGCCTCTCGCCGCGTGCGTCCTTGCCGTGGTGCGGCGGCTCGAACGCGTGCGCTCCGAGCGGGTGCTCGCCGTCGCGCTCGTCGCTCTCTTGGCGGCGGCGCTCATGCCGATGGTCGCCATCTCCGCGTACGACCACAGCTACGCGGATGACTGGCACTACGGCGTCAACGTGCACCTCGCGCTCGCGGCGGGCGGTGGCGCCGCCTCGGCGCTCTCCGCCGCGGTCGCTGAGGTCATCGACGCCTTCTTTACCTGGCAGGGCACCTATTCCGCTATCTTTCTCATGGCGCTGCAGCCGGGCGTGTTCTCCGAGGAGCTCTATGGTGCGGGCGCCGTCGGCATCATGGCGGCCCTCATCGCCGCGACGGCCTACGCGGCGAGCGTGCTGGTGCGGGACGTGCTCGGGGCAGGGCGCGCGGTGTGGGCGAGCGTCACGGCGGGGGTGCTGCTGCTCGAGACGCAGCTCATGCCGAGCCCGGTAGAGGGCATCTGGTGGTATAACTCGGCCATCTACTATACGTTCTACCATGCGCTGCTTCTGGTGATGACGGGGCTTGCCGTGCGCTTGCTGCGCGGCGGTTCGCGCCGGGGCGCCTACACCCCGGGCGGCACGGCCGTGCGCGCGGTGGCGCTCGCCGCCCTCGCCGCCGTCGTGGCCGGCGGCAACTTCGTGACCGCGCTCGTGGCCGCCCTCGCGCTTGCGGGCGCATGGCTGTGCGCGGCGCTGGGCCCCCAGGGCGGCACGCGGCGCCATCTGCTCATCGTACCGGCCCTCGTCGTCTTCGCTCTGGGGTTCACCGCCTCGGTGGCGGCGCCGGGCAATGCCGCCCGGCAGGCGACGCAGTTTGCAGGCGATGGCCTCGGCGCGCTGTCCACCCTGCTGCGCAGCGGGTTTGCGGCGGGCGAGTACCTCGTACTTTGGACCAATGGGCTTCTCGTCCTCATGCTCGCCCTGCTGCTGCCGCCGCTCGTGCGCGCGGCGGCGCGGTCGCACCTGTCGTTTCGCCTGCCCGGCGCGGGTATCGTTGCGGCCTTCGCCCTGTTCGCCGCGAGCTTTACCCCCACGTTCTTCTCGATGGGGACGGTCGGCCCGGGGCGCGTGCAGAACATCCGCTACGACCTCTTCGTGACGCTCGTGGTGATCTGCGCCACCTGGGTGGGCGGCTGGTGGGTCCGTCGCCGCGAGGCCGCCGCCGTGCCGCCGGGCGCTCACATGGCGCCTGCCGCCGCGCCGTCTCCGGATGTCTCGCACGCCTGCGTGCCGGCCCCGCGCTGCGCCCTTACGGTGGCGCTGCTCGTTGTGCTCGCGTTTGGGGTGGGCGCGCTCGCGCTCGACGAGCGCCATGCGGACGACCTCGTGGCGGTGTCGGCGGCGCGCTCGCTTGCGAGCGGCGAGGCGGCGGCCTACGACGCGCAGATTCGCGACCGCATCGCGCTCATCGAGGAGTCGGATGCCGCCGAGGTGGAGGTGCCGTTCATCACGACGGCGCCCAAGGTGCTCTTTATGGGCGACATCCGCGACAACATGGCGAACTACATCAACTTCCGCCTGGCGCAGTGGTACGGGAAGGACTCCATCATCGGGTACCACGCCTCCCTGTAGCGCGGGGATGCCCTTGGGGGCGAAATACCCGTGCTTTTTCACCGCGGAGGGTCCTGCCTCCGCTACACTAGAAACGTTGTACGCAAAGACCCAGCACCGCCCCGGGCGCCCGCGCGTGATGCCGCCGGCCGCCCCTGCGAGGGCGAGGGTGCTAGAACGCAGGAGGAACCTATGCTCTCTGTCGACGAGCAGATGCGTATCATCACCTCGGGCGCCGCGCAGATCGTGCCCGAGGCCGATCTCAAAAAGAAGCTGGAGCGCGGTGTCCCGCTGAACATCAAGCTCGGCGTCGACCCCACCAGCCCCGACCTGCACCTGGGCCACGCGGTGCCGCTGCGCAAGATGCGCCAGTTCCAGGATCTCGGCCATCGCGTCACCCTCATCATCGGCAACGGTACGGCGATGATCGGCGACCCCTCGGGTAAGAACACCACGCGCCCGCAGCTCACGCAGGAGGAGGTCGAGGCCAACGCCGCCACCTACGTGGCGCAGGCCATGAAGATCCTCGATCCCGAGAAGACCACCATCGTGCACAACGGCGACTGGATCCTCTCGCTCGACCTGAAGGGCATGCTCGAGCTCTGCAGCAAGTTCACCGTGGCGCGCATCCTGGAGCGCGACGACTTCACCAAGCGCTACCAGAGCCAGACCCCCATCGCGCTCCACGAGTTCCTCTACCCCGTGATGCAGGCCTTCGACTCGGTTCAGATCAAGGCAGATGTGGAGATGGGCGGCACCGACCAGCTCTTCAACCTGCTCGCCGGCCGCGAGCTCATGGAGAAGATGGGCATGGAGCCGCAGGTGGCGCTCACGATGCCGCTGCTCGAGGGCACCGACGGCGTGCGCAAGATGAGCAAGTCGTACGGCAACTACATCGGCCTCACCGATGAGCCGGCCGACATGTTTGGCAAGACGATGTCCATTCCGGACGAGATGATCGGCAAGTACTACCGTCTCGCGAGCTCCAAGACCCCGGACGAGGTCGACGCGATCGAGGCGGCGCTCGCCGACGGTTCTGCCGACCCCTACGAGCTCAAGCGCGCGCTCGGCCGCGACCTGTGCGACACCTACCACGGTGCCGGCGCGGGCGAGGAGGCCGAGGCGGCGTTCGACCGCGTGTTCAAGGAGAGCCAGCTGCCCGAGGACATCGCTGAGGTCGAGGTTGACCTCACGCCCAACGACGAGGGCCTCGTGTACCTGGCGGGCGTTCTGCACGCGGCGGGGCTCGCCTCGAGCATGGGCGAGGCGCGTCGCCTCATCGACGGCGGCGGCGTGAAGATCGACCAGAAGGCCGTCGCCCCCAAGAGCTACAACGTCGATCCGGCGCTGCTGCATGCGGGCGCCGTGCTCCAGGTGGGCAAGCGCAAGTTCGCGCGCCTGGTGTAGGATCTGGCGCGGTAGGTGCTTGACCCGTATTACGAACGCCCCCGTCCCAATCGGGACGGGGGCGTTTTTTTGGCGGCGTGAGCAGTCGGAACTGGGCTTCTCGTCTGCCAGAAGGGGCTGCGCGTGGGTTGTTCGGAGGTGATGCGGGCTCTTTTTAGTCAGGCCTTGTTCGACATTGCGCCAAGGTAAGGAATTCCCGGTGGATGTGCGAGAAGACGGGGCGATGGCAGTATGAAAAACGCCGGTCAAAACCTTGGCGGTGAGGCGTCTTCAGCGAGGGTGGGTTTGAATTCCTTACCTTGGCGCGTCTGCTGCCGGAACAGGCGCCTGCGGTGAAGGCCGGCCAGCGATTTCCGTGGGGGACACGCTGCGTGTCGGCAGTCACCCTACTCGCAGGGTCCGGGCAGGCCCGCCTACGATGCCGGGGAGAGCTCCGCGGCGTCGAGCGCGTACATCCAGGCGATGTAGACGCTCGGGTAGTGACCGTAGAGCACCTGCAGAGGATTGATCAGAGAAAAGAGGTTGCCCACGGTGGACGCGACGCCGCCCGGGGTGGCGAGGTCGTCTGCGGTGGGCACCGCCGCGCCGATGTCCTCGATGAGCGCATCGACCCGCACGCGGTCCTTGGGCACGTAGGGGTTCTCGACGCCGCACAGCTCCTTAAACGTCGCGCGCATGCGCGCGAAGCGCTCGTCGAACCCCTCGTCGCCAAAGCCGGGGAGCGCGAGGTCGCGCCCGTATCGAGCATAGCCCCAGCTTGCAAGCGGCATGCGCGGCACGATGTCCGACGGGTTCAGGATATTGAAGATGTTGTCGTACAGCGCGTCGCCTACCGTGTCCATCTGGGTGAGCTCGGGGGTGGCGAAGGTGTAGCAATAGATGCTCTCCAACGGGGCGAGGGCGCGCAGGCCCTGCGTCATGTCGTCGGCGTAGCTCGCGGCGAGGTTGGCCGTTGCGGCGCCGCGCGAGTGCCCGCAAAAGAGCAGGGCCACGTCGCCCGTGCCCGCATCCTGCACGTCGGCGGTGATGCGACGGGCGAGGTCGTCTACGATCTCGCTCGCGGCGCGCATGAAGCCCTCGTGGTCGATGGCCTGCATCTCATAGTGCGCCGCGTCGCCCATATTGAGGTCGCTCAGCCACTCGGCGCCGTAGCTGCCGCGCACCGACACGAGGTAGAGGGTCTTTTCCTGTCCGCCTGGGCCCGTCACGCGCTTGGTGGCGACGGAGTAGGCGACGACGTCGTCCGTGCCGGTGATGAAATCGACCACCTCGTCAAAGATCTCGCTGCGGTAGCGGTAGGACGCCGTGGAGATGTCATCGAAGCCGAGGGCGGCGAGCGCCTCCTCCAGATAGGCGGGCGCGGTGGAGCCGGCCTGATAGTAGGCGGACTCCGCGTTGGCCACCGCGGAGAGCACCGCGCATGCGCGGGCGAGGTCGTGATTGTAGGCGGTGGGGTCTTCGAAGAACCAGGCGTCGTCCCAGCGGACGGGTGCCGTGACGGTTGCCGCCCCCGTCGCCATGGTGGTGAAGGACACGTCCGCGGTGAAGGCGCCCGTGCGGCCGGATGAGTGCTCGAGTGCGCGGGGAGCCTCGGGCGCGCTCACCGCGCCGAGACCCAGGCGCTCCTGCTCCTGGCGGTGCTGAACGGCGAGCGCGAGCGCTGCTGCGGCGACGAGTGCGAGGGCGAGAAGCAGCACGAGGACGCGGCGCCGCCATGGGTGGCGCCGCCGGGTGGACGCACGGCCATGGGCGGTTGCCGCGCGCTCCGATGCGGTCTCCGCCTGAGAGCCGGGGTCGCTCGTGGGAGCGCTGCCTGTTGCGGTGTCTGTTGCAGAGGGCACGGGAGAGGGCATGGTCGCTCGTTTCTGTCGGCTGGGTTGCTACGCGGCGGGCGGAGTGGGTGCGGTCGGGTCCTCGGTTGAGGAGGGGGCAGGCGAGCCGTCGACTGCGGCGGGAGCGCCGGCGGGCGCTGTGGCGCGCAGCGCCTCGTCGGATACGTCGCTTCTGCTGAAGGATGCGAGCACCTTGGGGATGCGCTCGGTAAACGCGGCGAGCGCGGGTCCCGGGGCGTCGGTCTTGGCGACGAGGCAGATGGGTACGGGGATCTGATCGGGCGTCGCGATGGGCAGGGCGCGGCAGCCGGGGAAGGGGCGTTTGAGCGCCGGCAGGTACACCATCATGGAGTATGCGCGGGCGCGCTCCCCCTCATCGATGGCGCGCGACGTGCTGCCGTCCGCGCCGACGGCGGGCGCATCGACATGTATCACGGGGGAGGCGAGTCCCTGGGCGAGATAGCGCGCGAGCACCGATTCCCGGGCGCCGTCGAAGGGCTCGGCCCAGATGACGGGATAGGGGGCGAGGTCGGCGAGGGTGACGGCGCGCTGGCGGGTGAGTGGGTGGTCGTCGCGCACGGCGACGCCCGTGGGAAGGCTCCCGATGACGGTGCAGGTCGTTTGCGCCGAGCGATGGGTGCCGATGGTGATGACGGCGTCGACGGCGCCCGCGTCGAGTGCGGCGAGCGCATCGTCGAGCGGCGACACGAAGAGCTCGAGGCGAACGCCGGTAGCGTGCGAGAGGAACCGCGAGAGCTTCTGCATGATGCGCTCGGCGTTGGTGAAGGCGGGCGCGCAGAAGGCGACGAGGAGGCGGCCTGCGGCGTCGCCGGCGACGACGTCGCGCATGGCGCCGGGGATGTTGGCGACAAACGCCTGGAGCGCGCTGAATCCCTCGAGCACGTCGCGCGTGCGCTCGAGAAACGCGCGCCCGAGCGCCGTCGGCCGGACGCCGCGGTTATCGCGCGTGAGCAGCGGCGTGCCCACCTCGCGCTCGAGATCGGCGACGCCCTTGGAGACCGCCTGCACCGATACGTGGTGCTCCTTAGCCGCGTGCGTGAGCGAGCCGGAGCGAGCGGCAGAGGAGAGGTAGCGCAGCTGACGAATATCCATAGGGCCTCCCGTGCGCTAGAGGCTGTCCTCGGCGAGCGCCGCGGCGGCTTGTTCTGCCAGCCCTTCCGCCTCGATGTCGGCTGCGGCAAGCTCGCCGGCGGTGTCGACGCGCGTGGAATCTTCCGGTGTGATGGTCATGCTCTCAAAGCGGTGCGCCATGTACTCATTATCGAAGTATCGGGCGTAGAACTCCTCCACGGGCGAGGTGGCCGGCACGCCGGAGACGCGCTCGAACCAGCAGTCGAGCGCCTGCAGCGTCATGGCGCCGTTGACGAGCATGAGGGCGGCGCAGACTGCGGTGAGCGAATAGCGGAGCTTCCAAGGGATCAGGTTGACGAGCGCGAGGAGCCGGGGCAGGCAGAGGCGGATCCAGACGAGCCCGAGCGCGCCCCACATGCACATGAAGAGGGTCGAGGTGCGCCCGCCCATGAGCGCCGCGACGGGGTCGGGGAAGAGCCCGAGGATCGTCTGGCCGGAGTAGTCCCAGGCCACAGCGCCGAAGCCGGCCTGCATGAACCAGCTCACGGCCGCCTCGAAGAGGCCGCCGATGACGGCGGAGACCAGGAAGACGACGACCGGGCTCGCGCGCCAGAACCGGTTGAGCGCGACGGTCATGAGCACGGCGCCGAAGCCGTAGATGGGCGAGAACGGCCCGAAGAGGAGCCCGGCGCGGTCCTGGTAGACGCCCGGGTCGACGACGAGCATGTGGTAGGCCACCTCGATGAGGAGGCCGAGCACGGAGCACACCGCGAAGACCCAGAACAGGTTGAAGAAGTTGAGCTCGAGGTAGCCCCGCCCCTTCGGGTCGCGCCCGAGCATGCCGCGCGCCGCGGCCTGGCGGTCTTCCGCATCGCGCAGGACCCGCTTCATGTGGCGCTCGTGGCGCAGCGTCGGGTCGACGGTGACGGAGAGGGAGATGAGGATGGCGAGCTGGATGGCGGGGGCGATGAGATGGGTGCCGACGCCCTGCAGCATGATGGAGATGATGAGCTGCACGACTGAGGCGGCGATGAGCGCGCAGGACCAGCGGGCGGCGTTGCGACGGCGGCTCCTTAGGAGCGAGATGCCGAAGACGATGAGCGCGAAGGCGTTCGCAAGGGTGATGACGACGGAGAGCGCCGTCATCACCACGGGGAGCGTGGGGTCGGTGCCGATGGCGATGAGCGACGGATCGACGGAGAGCGCCCAGGCTACCATGGCGCCGAACAGGACGACCATGGGGATGGTGACGATGCCGTCGATAAGGCAGAGGGCGCCGTAGACCTTCAGGATGAGCGGGACGTTCCGCCCGCCCGCCTCAGCGTTGGCGGCGTGAGTCGGGTGCGATTCGGTGGCAGCCATAATGAAATCCCCTACATTCGGTTTCAGGCACGAACGTGCTGGCGAAGATTGAAAACCAACGCCATGGTAGCGCAACGCAGCGCCGCGCGAGGCCCGGCGTTGCGCATCGTCCCACCGGGCCGCCCGGTTGGAATGCTAGAGATCGGCCTCCCTGCGCACCGCGCCATCGAGGATGGCGGCGCAGAGCGCGGCGATGCCGATGACGGCGGCCAGGACGGGAATCTCCCGCCCGAGCCCGGCGAAGGCCCCCGTGCCGACGGCGAGAAGAACGATCAGGATCGCGATGAGCCGATGGCTCCCCAGGCGGCTCGGCTGGTTGGCCCCGTGGACGCCCATGAGCGCGCAGATAAAGGTGAGGAAGGCGCAGGCGAGGTAGAGGACGCCGTCGACGTCCACGACGAGCACGCCGAGGATGCCCGCCTCATCTTCGGCGAGCGGGGCGCCGGCGAGCGCGATGGCGCCGAGCGCGGCCGCCGCGATGGCGATGAGGATCTGTGCGATGCTCACGACTTTGAGGACTTTGCGATTGGTCGACATGAGATACCTTCCGTTGGATGGGACGCTTCCGCTTCTATACCGTTTCGCGCCCTCAAACGGAATCGGCTTTAACTAAATATTGAACCCCATGCGGGCGCAGGGGCGAGCACAGATACTTGATTGGTATGCCAATTTTCCTCATGACATGATAAGGAGATAGGGGATGGAGATGATTTCCAGGAGACGCTTCGTCTCGCTGGCTGCGCTCGTCGCCGCGATTCCCGCGGGCCTTGCGGGCTGCACGCCCCGGGCGACGGGTGGCGCGGGAAGCGGGTCGGCCGCGGTGGCCGCTCCGGCGGCGGGGGCCGACACGCTGCGCGTGGGCGTGCGCGCCGACGTGGTGGGCTTCGGGTATCTCAACGAGAGGACCGGCAAGTATTACGGCCTCGAGATCGATATCGCGAACGAGCTCGCGGAGCGTCTGGGCTACCAGGATGTGGCCTTCACGACCGTTACGCCGGACGACCGCAAGGAGATACTGCTCGACGGCCAGGTCGATGCGCTGGTCGCGTGCTACTCCATCGCCGAATCGCGCCTGAAGAACTTCGACTTCTCCCCGGCATATTACGACGACGCGGTCATCGCGGTGGTGGAGAACTCTTCGCTCATCGCTTCGCTCGAGGACTTGGTGGGCTGCACGTTCGGCACCATGGCGGGGTCCAACGCCGCGCCGCTTCTGAGCGTCAAGCTCTACGAGGAGGGGTTCACCTCGGGAGAGCCGCTTCAGGCCAACGAAGACAACTCCGACGTCACGTTTGATACCTGGCGCCTCAAGCAGTACGCCTCCTACCAGGAGCTCTCCGACGCGCTCGAGGTGGGCGAGGTCGACGCCATGGTGCTCGACGGCGCCATCGCCCATACCTACATGAACGACGAGCGCTCCATCCTCGAGGGCTTCACCGTCGAAGAGGTTTCCTACGGCGTCGCCACCATCAAGGATTCCGAGCTCTCGGCACGTGTCGCCGAGGCCGTCCAGGCGATGCTCGACGACGGCACGATCGATGCCCTCGTCGACAAGTGGAACTAAAGGGAGGCGATACGCATGAAGATGACCCGCAAGGTGACGGGTAAGATCGCGGCGCTCGTGGTCGTGGCCCTCGTGAGCGTCGCAGTCATGGCTGTGGCGCTAACCGGCATGCAGAACACCCTTTCCCGGTCGGGCTATACCGACGAGATCGCCGCCGAGCAAGAGGCGCTCCCCGGGCTTCTGGAGGCCGCGGCCAGCGAGACCGTCGAGAACACCGAACAGTACGATGCCATTTACCAGTCCAAGGCGGCGCAGGTTGCCTACGCGGCGCAAAATGGCACGGGCTTCGAGGCGACCGACACCCAGATGGTCGCGTACCAGGAGCTTCTCGGCGTCGACAACGTGCTCGTGGTGAACCGCGCAGGCGATGTCATCGCCGCCGCGCAGCCCACGAAGGCCCAGTTCTCCTACGCGCGCTTCAACCAGCTGCGCCAGACGTTCGACACGCACGAGCCCTCCCAGGCGGTCGAGATCGAGGTGCCGGAAGAGGAGTGGCTCGACCGGTACTACGCCTGCCGTATCGACGACGATATGATGGTCGTCATCGAGCAGAACCCGGCGGAGCTCCGCGAGCTCGTCGCGCAGTCCGGGTCCGTGGCGAGCGTCCTTTCCAACATCACCCTCGGCCAGACGGGCTTTGTGTTTGCCGTGTCCGCTCAGGACTACCTCATCACCTATCACCCGGATGAGAACCTCGTGGGCGCCGACGCCATCGACGCCGGTATCAGCGTGGCGGACCTCGAGGACGGCGCGTACGCGACGATGAACGTGGCGGGGCAGGAGCTGTACTGCGGCGTGACCCTCATCGACGGGACGTACTATCTGTGCGCCGTGCCCGAGGCGTCCATGGTCTCTTCGACCGCCATCACCGTGGGCGTCATCCTCTTTGTGTTTGTGGTGGTTGTCGCTGCCGTGACGCTCTACGGCATCTTCGTGCTGCGGAGCGAGGGACATGACGGCGCGACCGGGACGGGCGACGGGGCCGCGAAGAAGCCGCAGGGCGCGCTCCGCCTGAACCGTCGCATCGCCCCGCGCGCCGCGGTGCTCTGCGGCGTGGGCTTCCTTGCGGTGCTCGTCATCTCGTTCTACATGCAGACGCTCTTCGCGCTGTCCTCGCAATCGCTGCTCATGAACGAGCGCGTCCTCGATATCGCCGACACCATCGAGCGCACCGAGGCGGCGGCAGACGACCTTACCACGCAGTACAACGAGCGCTACCTGTCGAAGGCCGAGGTCGCGGCTTACATCATCGAGCGCAACCCCGAGCTTGCCAACCGGCAGAAGCTGCAGGAGCTCGCCGATGCGCTCGAGGTCCAGTCGGTGTTTGTGTTCGACGCCGCGGGCACCATGACCGCCACCAATTCCGGCTACACCAACTTCACCCTCTCTGAGGACCCGGCAGACCAGAGCTACGAGTTCCGCAAGCTTCTCCAGGGCGTGGAGTCGCTCGTGCAGGAGCCGCAGCCCGATGAGATCTCGGGCGAGTTTAAGCAGTACATCGGCGTCACCACGCATGACGGGACGGGCGAGCTCACCGGCTTCGTGCAGCTGGGCATCCGCTCCGACCGCCTGGAGAGCATGCTCCAGAGCGTGCAGATCGACCACGTGCTCGACGGCGTCAAGGTGGGCGCAGACGGCTTCGCCTTCGCCATCAACAAAGCCGACGGCACGTTCGCGTATTATCCCGATTCCAACACCATCGGCAAGAAGGCCGCCGACTGCGGCCTTACCGAGGATCAGCTGCGCGACGGGTTCTCCGACTACATCACCGTGAACGGCACGACGTACTACGCCTCCGCGACCGAGACGGCGGACTACTACATCTTTGTCGCCGGCAGCGAGGGGGCCCTTATGGGCGACCGCATCCCCATGACGCTCACCACCGGTGCCATCGCGTTTGTGTGCCTCGCCGTGATCTTTGGCCTCATGGTGTGGGATACCGCCCAGACGGGCGCCGCGCCCGAGGCTGCCCGCGCGCGCGGCGGCGAGTCGCGCCGTATGATCGAGGTCTCGGTCGATGACCGTCGCGTGCGGACCGAGTCCGCCGCGACCCGGTGGCTCAGCCGCTCCCTGCACTGGGATGAGATGACGCCCGAGCAGAAGCTCGGCTTCGTGCTCAAGTGCTTTGTGGGGCTCGGCGCCATCCTGGTGGCCATCGCGGTCATCTGCAAGGATGCCATCTTCGAGCCCGGGACGCTGTTCTCCTACATCTTGGGCGGCGGCTGGGCGCATGGCCTCAACATCTTCGCCATCACCGCGTCGATCATGTTCGCCTGCGTGCTGCTCACGGTCGTCACCATCGTTCAGAAGGTGCTCTCGCTCGTGGGGCGCGTGCTCGACGCGCGCGGCCTCACCATCTGCCGCCTCGTCTCGAGTGTGGCCAAGTACGGTTCCATGATTGGCATGCTGTACTGGTGCCTGGCGCTGCTCGGCGTGGACACGGCGACGCTGCTCGCCTCTGCGGGCCTGCTCACCTTTGCGGTGTCGCTCGGTGCCAAGGACATCGTGACCGACATCATCTCCGGCCTCTTCATCATCTTTGAGGGCGAGTTCCGCGTGGGCGACATCATCCAGGTGGGCGGCAACAAAGGCGCCGTCATCGAGATCGGCGTGCGCTCCACCAAGATCAACGACGGCTCGGGCAACATCTTGGTGCTGCGCAACTCGAGCGTCTCCAACGTGGTCAACATGACCAAGGAGACGAGCTTCGCCGCCGTCGAGGTGGGCATCGAGTACGGCGAGAGCCTGGAGCGCGTTGAGGCGATCCTCTCGCGCGAGCTGCCCGAGATGAAGAAGCGCCTGCCCGCCATCATCGACGGCCCCTTCTACCGCGGCATCTCGATGCTCGCGGACAACGCCGTCAACATCAAGATCGTGGCGGAGTGCGCCGAGTCCAACCGCGGCGGCCTTACGAGCGACCTGATGCGCGAGATGAAGCTCCTGTTCGACAAGTACGACATCTCCATCCCGTATCCGCAGGTCGTGGTGAACCAGCCCATCGAGTTCAAGAAGGCGACGCTTGCCGACAAGGCGGCGGCGCGCGAGTTCAACGCCGAGCAGAAGGAAGCCATCAAGAACCTGACGGACGAGAACGAGGACTTCGACGAGTTCAACGACACCCGCCGGCACTAGCCGCGTCGCACGGGGCGTCGCATGGATGCCGCTCGGCCCACGATTCTCTGAAAAAGTCACGCTTGCGGTCGACAGAGGAGCCTGTTCTGACCGCGGGCGTGACTTTTTTACAAGGGGCTGGATTGAAACGGAAGGCGGGGCGAGCGGCCCGCCGGCGTCCGGTTGCGCCCCGCTGCGCCCCGCAGCATTCACGGCGATCCAGCAGGGGTAAGAGAAAGGGGCCCGCACCATTGCGTGCGGGCCCCTTGTAGTAACGCCGTGCCGGGCGGCGCGGCGCATGTCGAGCGCGGTTTACGCGGCGCCGTTCTCCTTGAGGGCGCGGCCGGCAAACATGACGCCGGAGAAGCACACGGCGGCGTAGATGAGGTAGGGCCACACGGGACCCATCTCCTCGCCGGACGTGAAGGACATGCCGATCTCTGCCAGGCAGACAACGATGATGAAGGCGCACAGATAGGTGAACGGCTTCAGGAGGTTGTCGTGCTTGGCGGCGCGCATGCCGATGATGCCGGCGATGAGCTGGAAGACGCCCATGACGGCGATGATGATGCCGAACATCCGGGCGATGGCGGGACCGTCCTCGATGACGCCCTCGGCAAACGGGGCGCCGAAGAACAGGGCAGCGCCGGCGACGGCGCTGATGATGCCCATGAGCAGGATGACGAATCCGATGCTCTGGACACCGCGATGGTTGGTGGACATGGCTGAATCCTTCCCTTCGTGGGGCGGCATGCGGGCCGCCCGCCGTGCGGACGACGCGGCCGGGGCATTGCTGGTGCGGCCTCCAACCTCGTCGTTTATGCCAAACGGGTATTGTATGGGCCGGTTTTGCCGTGCGTCAAAGCGCACGCGCCGCCTCAACGAACGGGTGAAGCCGGCGGGGACGGGCGAGCGGCGCCCCGCCCCGCCGGACCGCGACCCGCCGCGGCGTCCCCGCGCATCGGCTCACGCCGGGGTGGGTACACCTCACACAAGGCGACAGGACAAGGAGGCGCTTCATGGCGGAGACGGCGGCATTGGCGGATACCCTCAAGAACCTTATCGACGTGGCGGAGGGGCGCGCGCCGGCAGACATGCTCATCACCAACGTGCGCATCGTCGACGTGTACGGCCACCGCGTGGTGGGCGGCCGTGTGGCCGTTGCGGGCGGGTGCATCGCGAGCGTGCTCTTTGACGACCGTGACGCCGCCGTGCCCGATCCCGCGGCCGCCGAGGTCGTCGACGGCGCGGGCCGTTACCTCACCCCGGGCCTTATCGACGGGCACCTCCATATCGAGAGCTCCAACATTCGGCCCGCCGAGTACGCCCGCATGGCGCTCGCGCGGGGCACGACGTGCGCCATCGCCGACAGTCACGAGATCGCCAACGTCGCGGGGACGGGCGGCCTCTCGTTTATGATCGAGGACGCCCGCCGCGCGCCGCTCGCCATCAAGTTCATGATGCCCTCCTGCGTGCCGGCGCTGCCGGACGAGCAGGCGGGCGCCGAGATCTCTGCGGCGGACATGCGCGCGTTCATGGCGGCGCATCCCGGGGAGGTCTTCGGTCTCGGCGAGATGATGAACACCCCCGGCGTCTTCGCGGCAGACGGGGAGACGCTCGCGCGCATCGTGGCGGCGGGCGACACCGTCTCCGGCCTGGTGGACGGGCACGCGCCGCTCGTGGCGGGCGCCGACCTCAACGCCTATGCGGCGGCGGGCATCATCGCCGACCATGAGTGCACCGATCCCGCCGAGGCGCTCGACAAGCTCTCCCGCGGCATGTACCTCATGCTCCGCGAGGGGACGTGCAGCCACGACCTCGACGTGCTCGCGCCGCTGGTGGTCGAAGACCCCGCCCGGGCGCGCCGCTGCTGCTTTGCGACGGACGACCGGGCCCCTTCCGACGCGTTTGCCGAGGGCATGATCGACAACGCCCTCAGGCGCGCCGTCGCGGCGGGGATCGATCCCGTCACGGCGGTCGCCATGGCAACGCTGTCGCCGGCGGAGCTCTTCGGGTTCGACCATGGGCACGCGCCCGCGTCTGAGCGCCGCGGCGCCGTCGCGCCGGGCAAGCGGGCCGACCTCCTGCTGTGGGACGACCTCACGTTTGCCGCGCCGCCCGCCGCCGTGTACGCCGCGGGATGCCTGGTGGCCGAGGCCGGGCGCTTTGTGGGCGCCGTCGCGCCCGAGGACGCGCGGCTGCGTGCGCTGGCAGACGAGCTCCGCGGGTCCGTGAAGCTGCCCGCGCTCTCGCTCGAGGCGTTCTCGTATCCCTTCCGGCCGGGCGAGGCGGTCATCGACGCCATCCCCGGTAAGGCCATCACCGGATGCGCCCGACCCCAGACCGAGGCGGGTCTCCGCCGCATCATGCTCATCGAGCGCCACGGCCGCGGCGCGGCGGCGCAGGCGGCGGGCGCCGACGGCGACTGCCCGGCGGCACTCGGCCTCGTGGGAAAGCATATCGGGTGCGGCTGGGTGCGCGGATACGATATCGTGCGCGGCGCCATCGCCTCGACCATCGGGCACGACTCCCATAACGTCTGCGTGGTGGGCGATAACCCCGCCGACATGCTCGCTGCGGTGCGCGCCGTAGGCCAGGGCGGGCACGTGCTGGTGCGCGACGGCGAGGTGGTGGCCAAGGTCGACCTGCCGCTCGGCGGCCTTATGAGCGATAAGACGGCGGAGGAGGTCGCCCGCGAGCACGACGCCTTCGTCGCCGCGGCGCGGCAGATGGGCATCCAGCCGCCGCTCGACCCCATCATGGGCGTGATCTTCTTACCGCTGCCCGTCATCCCCGCGCTCCGCATCCGTCCGGAGGGCGTCTTCGACGTCAGCACGATGAGCTACGTGTGAGGAGCCCCGCGCCCGAGATGGGCTACGCGCGGGGTGCGTGCGCCGGGCCCTGCGCGTAGCGCTCTAGGATAAACGCCCCCACGCCCGCCTCGTCGTTGGACGCGCAGACCGCGTCCGCGCTCGAGCGCACCTCGGCCTCGGCGTTTGCCACCGCCACGCCCGTGCCGGCGGCGAGGATCATCGAGAGGTCGTTCAGGTTGTCGCCAAAGGCCACGGCGTTCTCGACCGCGATCCCCAAGTGCCCGCACAACCATGCGAGGGCCGCCCCCTTGGAGGCACCGGCCTCCATCACCTCGATGTTCATGGGGTAGGAGCGGGTGAGGTCGATGCCCTCCATGGTGCTGAGCGCCTCCGTGAGCTCAGCCCGGTCGCGCGGGTCGTGCCAGTACATCGAGACGCGCTCGAGCTGGCGCACGCGCGCGATCGTTGCGGGCGCGCCCTCATCCACCGGCGTGCGCGTGTCGCGCATCGACTGCGCCATGTAGGGGTCGCCCGCAAACTCGTCGATGCGCTCGTAGAGGTCACGGCGCAGGTAGCACGTGCCGTCTGCAAAGACGTCAAACGTCACGTCGCGGTCGCGCGCAAGCTCCCAGCAGGCGAGCGCGTGCGCGCGGGTGAGGAGCGCCGTGTGGAGGGTGCGCGCCGAGGCCGCACCCGGGTGCGCGGGGTCGAGCTCGGAGACGCAGGCGCCGTTGGCGCTGACGGCGAACCGCACGGCGGGGTGGGCGAGAATCTCATGCGGAATGCCGGCGAGCGGCCGGCCGGAGCACGGAACAAAGAGGTCGCCCGCACGGGCTATGGCGTCGAGCGCCTCCCATGAGCGCGCGGGCACGTGCTTCCGGGAATCCAGAAACGTGCCGTCCAGATCGGAGAAGAAGATCATGGCGTGCCTCAGCGCTCTGCCAGGGGTACGTAGGTCACGTCGTCCAGAACGGCGTTGTACGCCGGGCGGATGATGCGGTGCGCGCCGTAGAGCTCCTCCATGCGGTGCGCGGCCCAACCGGCCATGCGCGCAACGGCGAAGAGCGGGGTGAAGAGAATCTCCGGCACGCCGAGGATGCTGTAGATGAAGCCCGTGTAGAGGTCGATGTTGGCGCAGATGGGCTTCGTCATGCCGCGCACGTCGCGCATGACGCCCGGCGCGATGCGCTCGATACGCTCTATCAGGGCAAACTCCTCGCCCAGCCCCTTCTTGTCGGCGAGCGAGCGGGCGTAGCGCTTGCAGATCTGGGCGCGGGGGTCGGAGATGGTGTAGATGGCGTGGCCCATGCCGTAGATGAGGCCGGAGTGGTCGAAGGCGTCGCCCGTGAGGATCTTCGCCAGATAGGCGGCGACCTCCTCGTCATCGTCCCAATGGGCGACGTGCTCGCGGATGTCGGCGTGCATCTGCGTCACCTTGGCGTTGGCGCCGCCGTGGCGCGGCCCCTTGAGCGAGCCGATGGCCGCGGCGTAGGCCGAGTAGGCGTCCGTGGCGGACGAGGAGAGCACGCGGCAGGTGAACGTGGAGTTGTTGCCGCCGCCGTGCTCGGCGTGGAGCATGAGCATGACGTCGAGGAGCATGGCTTCCTCGTGCGTGTAGTCGTCCCCGCCGCGGAGCACCTGCAAGATGGCCTCGGCCATCGATGCCGAGGCGTTGGGCTCGGGCACCTGCACGCGCACGCCGCTCGACTCCGCCTCGTGCGTGATGTGGGCGATGGCGGCGATGCGCGGGAGACGCGCGAGGAGCGAGAGCGCCACGTCCACCTCGTGCGGGGCGGTGATGTCGTCCGGCGTCTCGTCAAAGGCGTACAGCATGAGGACGGCGCGCTGCAGCACGTTCATGATGCTGTTGGATTTGGTGGCGAGCGGGAACTCGGAGATGTACTCCTCTTCCAGAAGGCGCAGGCTCCCGATGCGCGCGCCGATGCTCTCGAGCTCGTCGGCGCGCGGGAGGGCGCCCGCGAGCAGCAGGTAGGCGAGCTCCTCGTACCCAAAGCGGTCCTCGGCCTGGGCATGGTCGATGATCTCGGCGATGTCGTAGCCGCGGATGGTGAGCTTGCCCTCGTCCGGGATGAACTTCCCGTCCTCCTTGCGGTAGCCGTGCACGTCGGAGATGCGCGTGAGGCCCGCGACCACGCCCGAGCCGTCCGCGTTGCGGAGCCCGCGCTTGACGTCGTGCTCCCGGTAGAGGTCCTCGGGGTAGGGGGCCATCGAGGCGCCGGCGTACAGGCGCGTGGAGGCGGTTGAGAGGCGCCGCGACTTGGCGAAGTTCTGCATATGGCGCTGGGTTGGAGCGATATGGTCGTAATATTGGTCGATCACGGTGCCTCCGTTCCGATTGGTCGCGGGAGTCCTTGGGGACGATGCGGTTGTCACGGGGTCGTCGCGCCGCCTCTGCCCGGTGTCTTTGGCGTCGGCGCGGCGGCAGGGTACCGTTACAGGCGGTACATGAAGTTGAACACGTCCTCGCGCTGCATCTGCACGCTCACGCCGATCTCGTCGCCCGCGGCGGTGAGCTCCTGCTGCAGCCCGGTGAAGTCGAGGGTGCAGGCGCTCGTATCGGCGAGCATCGTCATGGTGAAGATGTTCTCGATGACGCTTTGGGTGATGTCGCGGATGTCGACGTTGGTCTCGCCCAACACGCGCGTGATGGCGGCGAGGATGCCGGGGCGGTTCTTGCCGATGACGGTGATGACGACGCGGGTGGGGGAGAGCTCGGCCATGAGCGGTCCTTTCTGGGACGCGCGCCCGCGGGCGCGGGCGCTTTATTGCGATGCAGTCTACCCATTGTACCGGTTCCCCACGCGCGGTGCGCTCCGTCACCATCAAGTGCCCACGGAGCTTACGCGAAATCGCAGCCTGCCGATCACGCGTCCATGCGCCCGTTCATCGAGGAGAGGGGCTCTGGAGGGCGATGCGAGCGTGCCGCTCAGCCGGCGTTTCGCCACCCGCCGACTGCGCGGCGCGTTCGTCGCAGCGCTCCGAGGGGGATTGCATATCTGCGGCGTACCTGCGGTATGGGGAGCGTGAGGGGAGAGGGGAGCCAATATGAGCGGGAATGCTTTGACGTCATTGCTCAAGCGGTCGTGGGCTGCCCTGGACGATCCGTCGCGCCGGGCGCTTAAGCGTGCGGTGATCTATCAGCTTGTATTTGGGCTCGTGTTGTTCGTGCTGTACGTCGTTGCCGTACCGTGGCTCGAGCACGCCGACATTTCCCTCCTTGTCACGGCGCTGGTTGCGCTCTTGGTATGTTGCGCGGTGGGCCTCGTGCTCGTGATGCACGCGTACCGTCCCATCCGGGACTGCTATCTCGCCCGCGAACGGGCAAAGCGCCCGGACGATGACGGTATCGGGTGGCGCGGCGCCGACGGCCTGATTCTCTACTGGGCGACTTCCGGCTCTTCGGGACGGCGCCTGGGGCGCACCGCCCACGCCGTGAACCTTTTGTGGTGCGCGGTGCTCGGCGCTGCCGGCAGATGGGGTGTGCTATCCTAGGCAAGTTGTGTTTTGCCTTGGTCGGAAACCAAGGCGCCTTGATCGCTCTGGTCGGAAACCAGAGCACGAAGGGAGTCCCTGCATGAAGCCCAACATTCATCCTGAGTACATGGAGTGCACGGTGCGCTGCTCCTGCGGCAACACCTTTGTGACCCGTGCGACCGTGCCCGAGATCCGCGTCGAGCTCTGCAACGAGTGCCACCCGTTCTACACGGGCCAGCAGAAGTTCGTCGACACCGGTGGACGCGTGCAGCGCTTCGCCGACAAGTTCGGTGGCGCCGCCCAGGCCGCCCTCGAGCGCGAGGCCGCCAAGAAGGCCGAGCGCCAGAAGGCCGCCGAGGAGGCCGCTGCCAAGAAGGCCGCCGAGCGCGAGGCCAAGGCCGCCGAGAAGGCCAAGCGTGCCGCCGAGTTCGAGAAGAAGGCTGCTGCCGAGGCCGCCAAGAAGGCAGCCGAGGCTCCTGCGGAGGAGGCCGCCGAGGCCCCTGCCGAGACTGAGGCCGCTGCCGAGTAGCATCTCGCTCGTAGCATGTGCCGAAGGGCCCTGTCGCCGTGTGGTGGCAGGGCCCTTTTGCTTGGCGGGGCAGCGCGCTCACACGGCGCCATAAGCTGCACCCGGGCCAAGGAATGGCCGGTCACGCACGCCGTTTTGGGCGGTGGCAGCGCCGGCGTGCGTGGTTTATCCGTGCGCACACGTAACCTGCGCACGGCGCGGCGGCGAAAGGGATAGAGTAAACCCGTGTGAATCTGACCGCCGGTGCGTGGTGCCCGCCGCCGGCGTCTTCGTGAAAAGGACCGCCCATGGGTTTCATGACCAAGCTGCTCTCCATCGGCTCGGATAAGGATATCAAGCGCTACCGCAAGATCGTCGAGAAGATCAACGCGCTCGAGCCGACGTATCAGGCGATGAGCGATGAGGAGCTCGTGCGCCAGACGGAGCTCTTCCGCGAGCGTTACGCCAAGGGCGAGACGCTCGACCAGCTGCTGCCCGAGGCGTTTGCCACGGTGCGCGAGGCGAGCGTCCGCACCACGGGCCTCCGTCACTTCGACGTCCAGCTCATCGGCGGCATGGCGCTACACGAGGGGCAGATCGCCGAGATGAAGACCGGTGAAGGCAAGACGCTCGTCTCGACGCTCGCCGGCTACCTCAACGCCATCCCGGGCAACGGCGTGCACATCGTGACGGTGAACGATTACCTCGCCAAGCGCGACTCCGAGTGGATGGGCCGCATCTACCGCTTCTTGGGGATGAAGGTCGGCCTGCTCCAGAACGGCATGCCGCTTGCCGCCAAGCGCCCCGCCTACGAGGCGGACGTCACGTACGGCACCAACGCCGAGTTTGGCTTCGACTACCTGCGCGACAACATGGTCATGCGCCCCGAGCAGCGCGTGCAGCGCGGGCACGCCTACGCCATCGTCGACGAGGTCGACTCCATCTTGATCGACGAGGCCCGCACCCCGCTTATCATCTCCGGCGCCGGCACGCGCTCGGCGAGCACGTACAAGGATTTCGCCCGCGCCGTGCGCGGCCTCAAGCGCGCCGAGGAGGTCCAGCCCGATCCGCTGTCGATGGACCCCGCGCCGGAGCCCGACGGCGACTTTGTGATGGACGAGGCCAAGCACACCATCGCCGCCACGGAGCAGGGCTTGGAGAAGATCGAGAAGCGCCTCGGCATCGACGACATCTACGCCGACCTCTCGGGGCAGATGGCCAACCATCTGCAGCAGGCGCTCAAGGCCCAGTACATGTTCCATCTCAACAAGCAGTACGTGATCGTGAACGGCGAGGTCAAGATCGTCGACGAGTTCACCGGCCGCATCATGGAGGGCAGGCGCTACTCGGAGGGCCTGCACCAGGCGATCGAGGCCAAGCACGGCCTCATGGTGCGTGAGGAGAACCAGACGCTTGCCACCATCACGCTGCAGAACTACTTCCGCCTCTACGACAAGCTCTCGGGCATGACGGGTACCGCCATGACCGAGGACGCCGAGTTCCGCGAGATCTACAAGCTGCCCGTGCAGGTGATCCCGCCCAACAAGGAGTCCCGTCGCGTCGACCACGACGACCTCGTCTACCGCACCATCGACGCCAAGTTCCGCGCGGTGGTGGAGGACGTGGCCGAGCGCCATGCCGCCGGCCAGCCGGTGCTGGTGGGCACGGTCTCCATCGAGAGCTCGGAGCGCCTCTCGCGCCTTCTTGATAAGCGCGGCATCGAGCACGAGGTCCTAAACGCCAAGTACCACGAGCGCGAGGCGCAGATCGTGGCGCAGGCGGGCCGCCTGGGCGCGGTCACCATCGCGACCAACATGGCCGGCCGTGGTACAGACATCCTGCTCGGCGGCAACCCCGAGCAGCTGGCGGACGAGGCGGTGCGCGGCTACGACTTCGGCATCGATCCCGCCGTGCTCGACCGCGTGCTCGTACTCTCCGACCACGGCGTCATCGACCCCGTGCAGCTCACCGAGGCGGGCGTAGAGGTCGAGCCCGAGGCGCTCGCCCAGATCGCAGACGTCTACACGCAGGAGCTCTCGCGCACGCGCGAGGTCTGCGCGCGCGAGCACGAGCAGGTGGTCGAGCTCGGCGGCCTTTGCGTTATCGGCACGGAGCGCCATGAGTCCCGCCGTATCGACAACCAGCTCCGTGGCCGCGCCGGCCGTCAGGGCGACCCCGGCGAGACGCAGTTCTACCTGTCGCTCGAAGACGACCTCATGCGCCTTTTCGGCGGCGACCGCATGGACAAGATCTCGGGCCTCATGCAGCGCGCCGAGATGGACGACATGCCGATCCAGGCGAAGATGATCTCCAAGGCCGTCGAGGGCGCCCAGCGCAAGGTCGAGAACATCAACTTCTCCATGCGCAAGAACGTGCTGGAGTACGATGACGTCATGAACAAGCAGCGCCAGGTCATCTACGCCGAGCGCAACAAGATTCTGGACGGCAAGGACCTTACGGCGCATATCGCCGAGGTCGTGGACGACACGGTGGCGCGCTGCGTGGCCGAGTTCTGCCCGGCGGACGCCCGCGCCGGCGAGCGCGACCTCGACGGGCTCCACAGCTGGGTGGTGGGCCTCACGGGCCGCGCCGACGCGCCGCGCTTTGAGGACAAGCCGTTCGAGGAGCTCAAGGCGGAGGTGCTCGCCTACGTGAAGCGCTGCTACGACGAGCGCGTCGAGAGCCTCGGCGAGGAGCTCATGGCAAAGCTCAACCGCCAGGTGATGCTGCGCGTGATCGATACCCGGTGGATGACGTACCTGCAGGAGATGGATTACCTCAAGCAGGGCATAGGCCTCCGCGGTTTTGGCCAGCGCGACCCCTTGGTGGAGTACAAGGGCGAGGCCTTCGCGGCGTTCCGCACGCTGGTGGACACCATGTACGAGGACTACCTGCGCACGGTGCTGCGCATCGAGGTGCGCCGCGCCCCGGCTGCGGCCGAGCGCCAGCCGGAGGGGCCCGCGCTCGAGCGCGCGACGTACTCCGGGCCCACCGAGGTCGACGGCGCCCAGGCGGCTGCGACCTCGACGCTTCGCCAGCAGGCGGCGGCCCAGGCGGCGGGTGCCGCGGGAGGCGCCGCGCCCCAGCCGGCGGCGGGCCCCGTGCGGCCGTACGTCAAGGCGGAGAGCGGCGACCCCTATGCCAACGTGGGACGCAACGACCCGTGCCCCTGCGGCAGCGGCAAGAAGTTCAAGAACTGCCACGGCAGGAACCGGTAGGCGCGCATGGCAGATACCACCGAGAAGACCGTCGTGACCCCCGAGGAGCTCGATGCCCTGGCGGTGCGTCTCGACGAGGTAGAGCAGTACCTGCATCTGGACGAGAAGCGCGGCCGGGTGGCCGAGCTCGAGCGCGAGAGCGCCGCACCCGGGTTTTGGGATGACGGCGACCGCGCCCGCGCGCTCATGGCCGAGCTATCGGCGGCGCGCGACGACGTTCAGTCCGTGGAGAACGCGCGCACCGCGCTCGACGACGCGCGCACCGCGCTGGAGTTCGCCGCAGAGACCGAGGGTGCGGAGGCCGACGAGTTCGCAACGGAGGCTACCGCCTCCGCCCGCGCCCTCGAGCGCGCCGTCGATGAGCTGGAGCTCTCGAGTTGGTTTACCGGCGAGTTTGACCACGGCGACGCGATTCTCACCATCAAGCCCGGTCAGGGCGGCCTTGAGGCGCAGGACTGGACGTTCATGCTCTTCAAGATGTACATGAAGTACTGCGCGCGCCGCGGATGGAAGGTCACCGTCAACGACTGCCCCGCGGCCGAGGTCATCGGTATCGACCGGGCGACCATTACCGTCGAGGGTAAGGACGCTTTCGGCATGCTTCGCGCCGAGGCGGGAGTGCACCGTCTGGTGCGCATCTCGCCCACCGATGCCAAGAAGCGCCGCCAGACGACGTTCGCCGGCGTGGAGGTCATCCCCGTGTTGCCGGACGACATCGATATCGAGATCGCCCCTGACGACATCCGCGTGGACGTGTACCATGCGAGCGGTCCCGGCGGCCAGGGCGTCAACACCACGGACTCCGCGGTGCGCGTGACGCACCTGCCCACGGGCATCGTGGTTACGTGTCAGAACGAGCGCAGCCAGATTCAGAACAAGGCCGCCTGCATGCAGATCTTGAAGGCGCGTTTGTATGAGCTGGAGCTCGAGAAGCGCGCCGAGCAGCTGGACGAGATTCGCGGCCCCAAGACCGAGATCGGCTTTGGCAACCAGATTCGCAGCTACGTGCTCTATCCCTACCAGATGGTGAAGGACCTGCGCACGGGCGTGGAGACGGGCAACGTCGACGCGGTGCTTGAGGAGGGCGATCTCGACCCGTTCATCATCGGTTATCACCGTTGGGTCACCGGTAACGCGGACGCGTAGGCGACGCAATAGGGTATTTGGGATAGTTCGCGCGAACTCAAGGCCCGGCATTGCGCGGGGGAGGGCTGCGGCCGTCCCGAGCGCCCGTGTTACAATACATGCGATCAATTCATCGACCATGCGCCTGTTAAGGTTCGGCGTCGTGCGTGCGGTTCTCGGGGTGGGAGCCGCGTGCGGCGTGCGCAGAAGGGACGGGCCATGGTAACCCGGAGCATCAGCACCATCATCCGCTCGCAGTTCGTGCGCGATCTGCCGCTCGTCATCTTTGGCTGCGCCGTCGCCGCCCTCGCGACCGATATGTTCCTCATCCCCAACGGTCTCGCTGCGGGCGGGGTGACCGGCATCGCCACCATCATCAATGAGCTTGCGGCGCGTCAGGGCATCAATCTGCCCGTCGGCATGCAGACCATCGTCATGAATGCGGCGATCATGCTTCTGGTGGTGCGTTCGGGCGGCGCGCTCTACGCCATCCAGACGGCAACGGGCTTTCTGCTCTTCGGCTTCTTCACCGACCTCTTTGCCCCCTTTGTGGTGCCGCTTGCCCATGCGGAGCTTCTGGTGCCCGCGCTCTGGGGTGGCATCATCATGGGTCTCGGCCTTGGCTTCTCGTTTCGCTGCGGCGTTTCGACGGGCGGCTCCGATACCGTTGCGCAGATCATCGCGCGTAAATTCTCGCTGCCGCTCGGCACCACGGTCATGGTGATCGACTGCCTGATCTGCGCGGCCTCCGCACCGGTGTTCTCGGTGGATAACGCGCTCGCGGCGGCGCTCTCCATGGTGGTTACGGGCATTGTGGTCGACCGCGTCATCGACGGCGGCAACACGCAGCGCGCGGCCTTCATCATCTCGGAGCGCTACGAGGACATCGCGCACGACGTGCTCCACGGGCTCGACCGCGGCGTGACGCGCATCCAGGCGCGCGGCGAATGGACGGGGGAGGAGCGCCCCATGCTCTTCATCATCCTCGACAAGCGCGAGATCCAGCTGCTCAAAGCCGTCGTCGCCGAGCACGATAAGGATGCCATCATGGTCATTACCGACGTGAACGAGGCGCTGGGCGAGGGCTTTGGCGAGCTTGGTGCGTAAGCATCGCAAGCGGCTCATCGCCGCAGAGGCGATAGGTGGCGTCGCTGCGGCGATGTTGTTGTTTGGGCTGCCGTGCGTTAGGGATTTGTCCCCGGCGGCGTGCGGGGTATGTAGGTGGGGAAGACCGGGTCTGAACGCCCGATCCGCTTAGCGACTGCGTGACTGCCAGTCAATCTGCCCGTGCGGCCACCACGTTTCTAGCGCGCCCCCCAGTAGGCGTTTGCGAGTTCGTGGTAGAGGGGCGAGGCGTAGGGAAGGTCGAGCTTGCGGCAGACGAGCGGTCCCATGTCCTCGTAGATGACGGGGTCAGTGCTCAGTCCGATAACTGTCCCCACGTAGTGCTGCCCATCGTACTCAAAGTATCGGCTCTCGACCATGGGGTCGGAGGCAACGCTTAGTAACGTGATGAGTCCAAACGCGACAAACGCGGCTAGCCACATGATCCCGCGCCGTATCACTCGCCCCACGCTCGGGCGAGCACCATCGACCGATCGCCTCGTTACAACGATGGTACGTGCCAGCATGAGCGCGGCGATCCAGCCGGGCACGTAGATTGTTATGGTGCGGAAGAACATAGTTCCGCAGTAACCCGCAGTATCGATTGCGGCGTTGAGGCAAAGCCCGAGCACAAAGATGCCGCCAAACCCCAAGAGGACGGCAGGGAGACGTTCTTCGCTCAGGAACGGCATCGTTATCGCTGCAAAGGCAAGGCAGAGCAGAAAGGCGGGCCAAAGCACGGTGGGTCTCCTATTCCAGTTCGGTCAGCAGATAGTTTGCCAACGCCCGGCAGCAGGCGAGATGCATGGCATCGGGGCTAGGACCTGCAAACTGGCTCAGCAATCCGCCGGGGACGCTCTCAAGGTTACCGTGCATTTTTTCATAGAGTCCGAGTGTAAGATCGTCGATTGAGCTCCCTATGTTCATATCCGAAAGCAGAGTCGAAAACCTATTGAGATACATTTCGGCATTTCCATAGTACAGCGCAAGGCTCGAGGAAATTGGATGTCTTGAATCCGCTTGATCGGATAAAGCCAGGCTAGCGATGCTGATTGCATCAGCGTCGGTGTACAGATCCGGGCAGTTGCATGCTGAGGCCCCTTGCACCGCCCCGATAACAGCGTTAGCGGCATTTTGGAACGCCCCCATATCAGATGGATCGTCAAGCGATGCATAAGCAGAGGCAAACCCTGTTGCTAGGTCGCCGCCCCATCCGGTCCAGAAATTGGGGACAGATCCTGTTGGGGCATAGCCCTCCACAACAGCCATGAGATGACAGTAGTCGACGCGGCCCTCGAGCGCGGGGTCTGTGAACAGAGGGCTTGTTTCACCAAGTATCGACTGGAAATAATCATGAAGGGAAGCATGATAGAGCTCCATGAACCCGATGAAATCTTGGTTGATGGGAGCAAGAAGTGAAATTGCCCAAGCTATTGAACCGTATCGAGGCGCTCTCAGATAGTTGGTGGTACCGAGAGCGAGTTCGTTTTGTGTCGGTGTTCTTTGGTTTGCAGCCTGGAAGTATTCGACATAGCAGTTTTCAAGATCCTCAACATGAGGAATGGTGTCGACAATATGCAAAGCTTCGACGAGGCTATCTTTCTGGGGCTGCGCGTAGTAGGGGGTGTACCTTGACTGACCTGCGTCGCGCCCCTTTTCGATACCCTTGTCGACGCTAAACGACCCATCGCTTGCGCTTAGCGTATATTCAAGAATCTGATCGAATGCCCAGTTTTCGGGGAGTGAGTAACCGAGGTTTCCGCTGTAGCCCGTTGACATATCTGCGATAAAACTATTCGTCGCCAAGTCTCGCGCCATGATAATGCCGCAGGTGTTTCGTGCACTATAGATACCGACAGCATAAGGTGAGCCATAGGATTTGAAGAAATTGTTTATGCCGCTAAAGTGTGGAACAACTTTGTTGTAGACCTCTCCTTCCATATAGTCGTAATCCACAGCAAAGTAGATGGTGGAGCCCATGGGTATGCCTGCGCTTAGGGCTGCCAGCATAGCCTTGCGTGCATCAGAGAATCCTCTGCTATAGCTAAAGTAATCGGAAAGATCTTCGTGCGTTTGCCACCAATCAGTATCATCTTGGAAGATGCAGAAGTAGCGCATGCCTCCTGAGATGATTCGCTCCATTTCCTCGCGAGTTAAAAATTTATCGTGTCGAGACGCTCCAGAACCAGCCGATCCTGTAAGGTAGCGTCCTACGATGCTGTATCCGTCATTGCGGAGGGCGGTGACCTTTTGGGTGCTGAGCTGAGTAGCGCAGTCGCAGGATGTGCCGTTGCGTTGCTGGTTTCCCGTACTTACAAGGAGCGACATCCATTCGTCGAGACCCAGAATATCTCTGACGGGAAGAGCGTAATCGCTTTGAAATGTATGGAGAGCATTAAGCATTTCATTGGTGAAGGTACCGCTGAACTGACCGGGAGTATATCGATTGATAGCCGAGCCTCGATACCGGTCGATCCCATTGCAATAGAGGGTGTACTGCGCAAGTTCGGTAAATCTGCTCATTTGTGTACTTGAATAGGGCTTGTTGCCGTATCCATATTGCTGTGTGCCGGTGTTAAGATCCGGGCACCACGTTCGAGTTGTTGGGCCGAACGTGCCGTTAGCTGTTCCGACGGGTAACCCCTCTTCCGCCTGAAGGGCGTAGATGAAGGCCTTCGAGGTGGAGCGCCCCACCACTCCGTCGGCTGCACAGATATCCGTGTACTCGAGATAGAGATGATTGAGCGTGCGCTGGATGTAGCGAACGCGTGCATCGCCTCCCGCAATGAGCTTGTACTCATCAACGCCGCATGCTGCCTTCATTTGTCTGCCGGCTGCGGCAGTCGAAGCTTGATTGCTGTCAAGCCCCGCGTCTCCTTGTATTTCGAGAAGGGCGTTTTGCGTTGCCAGACTAAAGTGCCCACTACATGAACCAGAATCATAGCCTTTTCCCTGTAAAGCATACTGAAGAATTCGCACCCTATTATTCTCGTCACCGTGCGATAGGGGTGCCGCGTCGCATTTCGCATAGGTTTGTTCACCGAAGATACCGGTTATGGTTGGGAGCCCAAGCTCAATTTGAAGCGCAGAAACGAGTGAAGAGGAAAAAGCACTTCCTGGTATTCCATTTTCCTCAACAGGGATGTATCCAGCCCGATTTGCATAAGTTGTGTTGAGCCATTGCTGAGCTTCGAGAACGATATCTGACATAGCAAGTCTCCCTATTTGCGGTGGAACAATACAAAATATTAAATACCCAATATATAACAAAGAACACATATAATAATATATACTTAAGTAGGAGCCCACATTAGCCCGGATTGAAGAAGTAGGCAATGGGTTTTGAGGCAAAAAGGGGGATGTGATGAGAAAGCACATGATAGGGAAGGGCGCTATGGGTCTGACGAGAAGAGCTTTCCTCACCAGTGCGGTAACGGTCGGAATTGGCATGCTGTTGCCCGATAAGGCAAATGCTGAGCCCAATGCCTTTCTGTATGCTGAAAGTCCGACTGTATATGGTTACAGCACCGATGGATATTATCAGTTTTCCGGCAACATGCAGCTGGGGGTTGAGGAGGGTGCGCGTTCAACTCTATGGACGAATTTTGAGTGCAACCGCATTTGTGCGGAGGGATCGATACTGACCATCGCTTGGATTCAATATGGAATTGAGATGGTGGCAACAACTCGGGATTTGAATGAGGCAAGGACGGATCGTCGCTATGTGACAACGGTGTGCAATCATACGAACAACTATGGCGCGGGAGTCATCGGTTACTCCCAGGTCTTTTTAGATCAAGTCGCTGGGGGCAATCTGGACTATGGGACCGTCAGCGCTGGTCCATTTGTAAACTCATCGGCTGAGTCGTTCAATTTCTCCTCAGGCTCAGGGAGGTTTCCGGCTCGGGGAACGAAAGGCGAGCACGGGGAAATACAGCTTGACGATATTTTGTATCCGACGGCAATCGATCGGCGGGAGCGCTCTCAGTATTTTGGCAAGCATGCTGGAAAGGTCTACATCCCCTTGTATAAGCGGGGTAGCGATGAGGTCATTGGGAGATACGGAATAGACAACACGCTTTCATAGGTGATGATGGCTACAGTGTCTCGGCTTTCTAGTATGTGTCTCGGCGGCACTGGGGTCTACTGTGCGGGTTTGCCACAGGTGTGTCCAGAGCGAGCCGACGCTGGTTTTGACGGTGGGTCCGACCTTTATTAGTGCGGGGCTAACGGTTGCTTGTCACAATCGGCACGCTTTACTTTGCTGGTGGTCTCCGTGGCGACGACGTCCGCTTGTGCTGATCTAGTAGTGGGCTCGCGCGGGAAAGAGCTCGCTCAACGGTCTTCACGCTTTCTGCATGCTGCTATATAATCTCATAAGATGATATTCAGAATATAGAAAGTATTGTCTATGCATCTTGGCGAGCATATTGTACGGTTTTCGATGGGCTCGATTCCGGTAGTGGGGAATACCGTTGCCGGTGCTATCGTCGGGCTCACTCCGAGTGGGGCACAGCTGTGCGACCGGATGCTCGAGCAGGATGTTGCCGAGACCGAGGTCCCGAACGATTGCCGGGAGTTAGTTGAGTATCTACAGGCGCACGGGTTTTTAGCGAGTCAAAACGCCGTGCGAGAAACCTCAATAAAAAGCGCGTATCTGCATGTGACGAACCGATGCAATCTGGATTGCATTGGGTGCTACTCGCGCGACAGCGCTCGTAATCGGGCGGAAGACCCGTCGTTGGAGGATCTTCAGCGCGCAGTGCGACTTCTGGCCGACCTCGGCATCACTCAGCTGATCATCTCTGGCGGTGAGCCATTTATGCGCGGCGATCTCGCAGAGATTGCTCGAACTGCAAAAGAGTGCGGCGTGGCAAAGGTTGTTGTGCTGACCAACGGGATGCTTTGCTCGCAAGAGCGTTTGGTCGAACTGCAGGGTGTCGTCGATACGATTTCCGTTTCATTCGATGGGGCCTCGGCTGAAGACCCGGCGTTTATTCGGGGCTCGCAGCTTTATCGACGGTTGGTTTCTGCAGTGCGGGACATTACAGATGCAGGCATCCACGCACATATCCTAGTCACGCTCCATGCCAAGAATATCGAAGACGTTCCTCGATATCTGACGTTGGGTGAGATGCTTAAGGCCACGGTTGGATTTAGCCTGCTGAGCGGCAGAGAGAGCGAGCTTGGTGACCTGTATCCTTCGGAGGGCTGTCTTGCTCGACTTGCTGAGATCATGTTTGAGCATAATGCCAGCAACGGAGATGGCGCGGTAGCGCATACCGAGGACGTTGGATTGCGTGCGTGTGTATCGTGCGGCGCGGGCAGGACGGGCGTTAGCGTTGCAGCCGATGGATCGATCTATCCGTGTCACATGCTGCAGCATCCAGAGTTCTGCCTTGGTAATGCGTTTTGTGACACCGAGGGCCACCTGAGGAAGGAAATAGCAAGGTTCGTACTGCCAACGGTTGACGAAATGGCTGGATGTTCATCATGTGACAAGCGCTACTTGTGTGGAGGTGGTTGCAGGGCAAGAGCGTATAGGCAGTATGACGAGATTGAGAAAAAAGACCCCTACTGCACTTTCTACCGCAATATTATTTGTGCTGCGGTAGAGGAGCTCAATGACACATATCACTAGGAGGCTATGATGCTTTTTGTAATTCAGTCTGTCAAAGAAGAATTCCCGGTTTGCGTACCTGTCGGGGGCATTGTGATTGGTTTCTAACCATTAATGTGGGCCGATTGAAAGGTTGACGAAGGATGACAGATGGTCGCGCTAAGACACGCTGGCTCACCATCGCGTTGGTCGTTTCTTGTGCAGCCGCGACGGTGGGTGTTCTTTTTAACTGCATTATTACTGTTATGCAAGTTGACGCTCTGTTAGCCAGTCCTGTCTTATCTTGGGATGCAGAGCTTCTGCGCTTGTGCGGTGTGGATTTAGCTGGCACTGTTGCTGACCTTGTATTTCTCGCAGCATTTATAACGCTTGCCGCAGTGGTACTTCGGAACAAAGATATGTTTGGCAAAACGCAAACAAGATGTCTGCTTTGCGTGGCGGTCGCGGCGTGTATAAAAGCGCTACTTGGTCTTGCTTTGCCGTCGATTCAGCTACCAGAAAATGTCGAAGGGTTTATCGGTCCCGTTGCCATCGCTCCCACGTTAGATCTTCGTCTGCTTTCGTTCTCGTTTATGTTTTTTGCGCTTGCCGGTATTTTCGAGTACGGTAGAATTCTGCAGGAAGACTCAGACAACATTCTGTAGCAGGTATGGGAGGACGTCAGTGCCTATCGTCATGCGTCTCGATCGAGTTATGGCGGATCGCAAGATGTCCTCCCTTGAACTTGCTGAGAAGGTTGGCATTTCTCCTGTTAATATCTCGCGCATCAAGACGGGTCGCCTCAAGGGTATCCGATTCTCTACGCTGACCGCCATGTGCGAGGCGCTCCATTGCAA
>DVMF01000065.1 GCA_018715125.1 Candidatus Coprousia avicola
TGCGCGCCTGCTCCGAGGACCGCGACGCCGCCCAGCTCATGGGCATCAACGTCAACGGCACCATTTCGATGGTCTTCGCCATCGGCTCGGGGCTCGCGGCCATCGCCGGCATCCTCATGTGCTCGGCCTACCCCACGCTCATGCCCACGACGGGCTCCATGCCCGGCATCAAGGCCTTCACGGCGGCGGTGCTCGGCGGCATCGGCTCCATCCCGGGCGCCGCGCTCGGCGGCATCCTGCTCGGCGTGATCGAGATCTTGGCGCGCGCCTACATCTCGACCCAGCTCGCCGACGCCGTGGTCTTCGCCGTGCTCATCGTCATGCTGCTCATCCGTCCCGCCGGCCTTCTCGGCAAGCCGGTCAACGAGAAGGTGTAGGGAGGAGCCATGGGAATCAAAACGCTCAAACCGCAGACGCGCTCGACGATCATCACCTATGCCATCGTCATCGCCGCGTTTCTGGTCGTGACCGTGCTCGACGGCCTCGGCTTCATCTCCAATTCGCTCTCGGGCCAGCTCGTGCCCATCTGCGCCTATGTGTCGCTCGCCGTGTCGCTCAACCTCGTCGTCGGCGTCTCGGGCGAGCTCTCGCTCGGCCACGCGGGCTTCATGAGCGTCGGCGCCTTCACGGGCGTCGTCGTGGCGGGGTGCCTCGCGCGCATGGGCATCGATAACGAGCTTATGCTCTTCGCAGGCTCCGCCGTGGTGGGCGCCATCGTCGCCGGCATCATCGGCTTTCTGGTGGGCATCCCCGTCATGCGCCTGCGCGGCGACTACCTCGCCATCGTGACCCTCGCCTTCGGTGAGATCATCAAGAACCTCCTCAACAACTTCTATATCGGCGTGGACGATGCGGGCCTGCACTTCTCGATGACGGACTCGTCGTCGCTCGGTATGACGCAGGGCACCATCCTCATCAACGGCCCCAAGGGCGCCGTCGGCATCGATAAGATCTCGACGTTCGCCCTCGGCATCCTGCTCGTGCTCATCACGGTCGCCGTGGTGCTCAACCTCATGCACAGCCGCGACGGCCGCGCCATCATGGCGGTGCGCGACAACCGTATCGCGGCCGAGAGCGTCGGCGTCAACACCACCAAGTACCGCCTCATGGCGTTCACGGTGGCCTCCGCCCTCGCCGGTGCGGCGGGCGTGCTCTACGCCATGAACTATTCGACCATCACGCCCTCGCAGTTCGATTTCAACCAGTCGATCCTGATCCTCGTCTACGTGGTGCTGGGCGGCATGGGCAACATCTGGGGCTCCATCGTCTCGGCGGCGTTCCTGACCGTCCTGCCCGAGGTCCTGCGTCCCATCAACCAGTACCGCATGCTGCTCTACGCCATCGTCCTCATCCTCGTGATGGTGGTCCCGCACCTCAAGATCTACCAGCGTGCGGCCGACGCCCTCCGCCGGCGCTTTGGCCGGGGCGAGGCGGACGATGCGACCGAGTCCGTTGCCACCGAAGGGGGTGAGGCGGATGCCTAAGCTCTTCAGCGACTTTGCGAAGGCGCGCCGCGAGAACACCCGGATGGTCCCCGTGCCCAGCCAGGCGCTCATCCCGGACCGCGACATCTACGCATCGCCCGTGCTCGAATGCGTGCACCTGGGCATCGATTTCGGCGGCCTCAAGGCGGTCGATGACTTCAACCTCACCATCGGCAAGACCGAGATCGCCGGCCTCATCGGCCCCAACGGCGCGGGCAAGACCACGGTCTTCAACCTGCTCACCAAGGTCTACACGCCCACGCGCGGCACCATCATGGTCGACGGCCACGATACGGCCGGCCTCGACCCGGCGCGCGTGAACCGCTTGGGCGTGGCGCGCACCTTCCAGAACATCCGCCTCTTCAACACGCTCACCGTGGAGGAGAACGTGATGGTTGGCCTGCACAACCAGCATCATTGCGGTATGGCGACCTCGATTCTGCGCCTGCCGCACCACTGGAAGAGCGAGCGGTACTATCACGAGCGCGCCCTCGAGCTGCTCGACATCTTCGACATGACGGGCCTGGCCGACCACGAGGCGGGCAGCCTGCCCTACGGCGCCCAGCGCCGCCTGGAGATCGTGCGCGCGCTCGCGACCAACCCCAAGCTGCTTTTGCTCGACGAGCCCGCCGCCGGCATGAACCCGTCGGAGACGGCTGAGCTTATGGAGAACATCGTCAAGATCCGCGACGAGTTCCAGATCGCCATCATGCTCATCGAGCACGACATGAACCTCGTCATGAACATCTGCGAGGGCATCTGCGTCCTCAACTTCGGCAAGATCATCGCCAAGGGCACGCCCGAGGACATCCAGCAAAACGATGCCGTTGTCGAGGCGTACCTCGGCAAGCAGAAGAAGGAGGTGGCCTAGGTGCTGAGTGTGTACAACATCAACGTGTGGTACGGGGCGATCCACGCCATCAAGAACATCTCGTTTGAGGTGAACGACGGCGAGATCGTAGCCCTTATCGGCGCGAACGGCGCGGGCAAGTCCACCACCTTAAAGACGCTTTCCGGCCTTCTGCGCTCGCGCACCGGCTCCATCACCTTCATGGGCGAGGACCTCATGCATATGAGCGCCGAGAAGATCGTCGAGCACGGCCTCGTGCACGTGCCCGAGGGTAGGCGTATCTTCCAGCAGATGACGGTGGAGGAGAATCTCGACATGGGCGCGTACACGCAGCCCAAGGAGACCATCGCCGGCAATCTCGAGCGCGTCTACACGCAGTTCCCGCGCCTGAAGGAGCGCCGCCGCCAGATCGCCGGCACGCTCTCGGGCGGCGAGCAGCAGATGCTCGCCATGGGCCGCGGGCTGATGGCGAACCCCAAGCTGCTGATGCTCGACGAGCCCTCGATGGGTTTGGCGCCCATTCTGGTGGAGCAGATCTTCGATATCATCAAGGGCCTGCACAAGGACGGGACGACGATCCTTCTGGTCGAGCAGAACGCGCAGATGGCGCTTTCGGTCGCCACGCGCGCCTACGTACTGGAGACCGGCCGTGTGACACTCACCGGTACGGGCGAGGAGCTCCTGCATAACGACGACGTGCGAAAGGCGTATCTCGGCGGCTGACGGTCGCGCGCCGCATCGCGCGCCGCCTCGGTCCCACGCCAGACGGACATCTGCCGCCCCGGGTGCATGGTCGCCCGGGGCGGCTTTGCTCTGTTGTGCCACAATAGCTACGACTATCGACCCCGACGCTGAGGAGCGACCATGTCTGATCTGCTGCGCGAGTTCTGCGCCGAGAACTTTACCTGCGTGCCCGCGGCCATCGCGGCGGGCGCCCGTCGCATCGAACTGTGCGACAACCTTGCGGTGGGCGGCACGTCGCCCTCGATGGGCGTCATCGAGGCAACCGTCGAGTACGCGCACGGCCACGGTGCCCGCGTGATGGCGATGGTGCGCCCGCGCGGCGGGGACTTTGTGTACAGCGACCGTGAGGTCGAGATGATGGAGACCGACGCCCGCATCGCGCTCGCTCTGGGGGTCGACGGCATCGTGTTCGGGTGCCTCGCGGCAGATGAGACGGGCGCGCTCGCGCTCGACGTGCCGACGGCGGAGCGCCTCATGGCCATCGCCCGCGAGGCGGCCTCGGAGCGGGGCGAGGCCGTGGACGTCACGTTCCACATGGCCTTCGACGCGCTGCCGGACGAGCGCCAGCTCGACGCCATCGACGCTATCGCCGAGATCGGCTGCACGCGCATCCTCACGCACGGCGGGCCGGCCGGCACGCCCATCGCCGACAATCTCGACCGCCTCGCCGCCTACATCGAGCGCGCCGCCGGTCGCCTCATCATCCTGCCGGGCGCGGGCATTACGTGGGAGAACGTGGACGCGGTGGCCGAGCGCCTCGGCGTGGGGGAGTGCCACGGCACCAAGATCGTCAAGGTTGCGTAGGGGGGGCGCGTGACCGTCATCAATACGCAGCGTCTCGTCCTGCGCCCCTGGGAGGACACGGACGCAGAGGCGCTCTTTACGCTCGCGAGCGATCCGGCGGTGGGGAACCCTGCGGGGTGGCCCGCCCACGCGAGCGTGGAGGAGAGCCGGGATGTCATCCGCGACGTGCTGCGCGGTAAGGAGAGCTTTGCCGTCTGCCTGCGCGGCCCCGGCGAGGCGGGGGAGGCCGCGGGCACGCTCGTGGGCGCCGTCGCCCTCACGGACGCCGCGGTGAGCACGCATGTCGCGGGGGAGGACGAGCGGGAGCTCGGGTATTGGACGGGTCGGCCGTTCTGGGGGCGCGGCTATATGCCCGAGGCCGCCCGCGCCCTCATCGGCCATGCGCGTCGCGCGTGGGGCGTGCGGACGGTCTGGCTCGGGTTCTATGTGGGAAACCGCGCGTCCGCGCGCGTGGCGACGCGCTTGGGCTTTCGCTATGTGCGCTGCGACCGAGGTGTCGACGTACCCCTTTTGGGCGAGGTGCGCGACGAGGCCGTCATGCGGCTCGACCTCGCCGCTGCGCCGGCTGAGGAGGAACTCGCCCGCCGTGTGCGGGAGCTGCTCGCCGGCGGCCCCGAGCCGGCGCGCTTCCTGAGCATCACCGAGCCGGTCAAGCTCGGACGCGTGACGGTGCTCGCGGTGGGCGACGACCTCGGCGCGCTCGTGCGCTTCAAGCGCAACGGCGCCTATTTTGCCGCTCCGGTGGACGGCTGCGCGGCCCGCATCATGGCGAGCATGGTGCCCGACGGCGCGCTGGTGAGCCTGTGCGACGAGCGGTACCTCGAGGTCTTCGCTCCCGGTGCCGCCTATGAGGGGCTCGACCCCGGCCGCTATGAGCTCTGGGCGTATGGCGCGGACGCCTCGCCGCTCGCAACGGGCGCCATTGCCCTGCCCGAGGGCTTCACCATCGCTCCCCTCGGGCCGGGGGACATCGATACGGTGGAAGCGCACTACGCGCTGCTCAGCCATGAGGAGATCGAGGACCATCTCGAGCGCGGCTGGATATACGGCGGATTCGATGCCTCCGGGGCGCTCGTCGGGTTCATCGGCGAGCACGACGAGGCGTCGATGGGCATGCTGGAGGTCTTTCCCGAGGCACGCCGCCGCGGCTATGCGCAAGCGCTCGAGGCGGCCCTCATCGACACGTTTATGGCGGAGGGGCGTATCCCGTACTGCCACGTGGCGCTCGACAACGAGGCGTCGAAGGCGCTGCAGCGCAAGTTGGGGCTTCGGCGGATCGACACCGTCCAATGCTGGTTTGGCATGCCGCCGCACCGTTAGCCGGACCTGCCTCCGAGCCATCTTCGACCGAGGCGCTTCCGTTGCGCCGTCGTGTGCCGGCGCAACGGTGCGACCCTGGTGTCGCAAGGGGCGCATCGGCAGGTATACACAACTCTCGGATTTGCGTATACCCGACTGACTTGTGTATACCTTACCCGGGGGTTATTTCTATCTCGCTATAATGTTCCCGCAGGTACAGGGCTTGCGTGATGTCGACGGGTGAGCGAAAGGGCGAAGTTAGGTATACACAAACGGGTTGGGTATACGCAAACCGAAGATTTGCGTATACCTAAGTCGGGACCGCGGACAAAAAGTTGGACGTCGGGAGGCGTCGGGACGGAGGTCCGCATATGCACGACAGGGAGACGGTGGAGCTGTTCCTGCTCGCCAGGGGCGACGGGATGAGCGTGCGCGAGGCGGCCGCCCTCGCCGGCGTGGCGGGGCGGACGGCCGAGGGATGGGCCGCCGGCCGGCTGCCGAGGAGCTACACCGGCGAGCCGTGGGGCTCTGGTAGAATCGCCCGGAAGGGCGGGTCTGCCGGAGGGGGCGCCGACATGGACGATATCAGGTCGCTGTACGGGCCCGCCGAGGAGGGCCCGCTCGCGGGGATGACCCCGGACCAGATCGAGAACCTGCTGCTCAGGGCGGTGTTGGACGACCTAAAAGGGGGCGGCTCGCACCCGGCTTCGATGCCCATGCGGAGCAGGTGCGGGCTCGCCTCGAGATTGAGGCTGGCGACAGGCCTGCCGATGTCGGCCATTACCCGTTTCCTTGAGATACCGAGGAGCACCTGGTACTACCACAGGGCGAGGCTCGGCCTCGACCGCCTGGCCTGGCTCAGGCCGTTCGTCCGCGAGGCGTTCGCGCTCTGCGGCCGGAGGGGCTACCGCGCGGTGCACGCCACGCTGCGCGCCGCGGGCGTGAGGGTCTCCGAGAAGGTCGTGCGGCGCGTGATGCGCGAGGAGGGGCTCTCCGCGCGCCGGCCGAGGCGCAGGGCGTACTCGAGCTACGCGGGGGAGCCGGCGCCCGCCCCGCCGAACCTGCCGCTGCGCGCGGACGGCACCCACGACTTCTCGGCGGCCGCCCCGAACCGCCTCTGGGCGACCGACATCACCGAGTTCAGGCTGCCCGGGGGCGCCGGCAAGTGCTACCTCTCCGCGGTCGTCGACTGCTTCGACGGCAGGCCCGTGTCCTGGTCGATCGGGCCCTCGCCCGCGGCGGAGCTCGCGAACTCGTCGCTCAGGGCCGCCTGCGCGACGCTCTCGCCCGGCGAGCGGCCGGTGGTGCACTCCGACCGCGGCGGGCACTACCGCTGGAAGGGGTGGGTCCGGATCTGCCGGGCCAACCGGCTCGTCAGGAGCATGTCGCGCAAGGG
>DVMF01000066.1 GCA_018715125.1 Candidatus Coprousia avicola
ACTTGCTGAGAAGGTTGGCATTTCTCCTGTTAATATCTCGCGCATCAAGACGGGTCGCCTCAAGGGTATCCGATTCTCTACGCTGACCGCCATGTGCGAGGCGCTCCATTGCAAGCCGGGTGACATCATCGGCTGGATGAATGATGACGAGCATGCGAAGGCGTTTGGTGTAGTGCCGAACGCGGAACGCGATGCTGGGTCCTCCGGGAGGGCCTGATTGATCTTTTGCGCTTGCGATTTCGCGAACCGCGCGCAGCGGGTAGGGACACTACCAAGAGATGCCCCTGCCCGCTTTATGGGTGTTGATGCGCCTTACCCTACAAGGAAGGTTCCGATAACTGTGGTTCCGTCTTGCTCGTAGACGGGGATGGAGCGAGCCAAACTCGTTTGCGCATTGCTCAAAGCCTCCGCGAACTGCTCTCCGGTAATGGAGAGTTCGGTGAACTGGGAGTTTGTCGTCGAAAGTTGCTCTATGCTCTGCACAGGATCGGGTGTTTCGCTCATGGCGGCTATCATCGCCGAGGCGTCTGCGGCCGTTATGCTGCTCTGTCCGGTCATGGTGTTAAGCTCTTGAGCAAGGGCGTTCGATAGCTCATCGTTGCGCGCTTGCATAAGCTGTACGGCCTCTTCTGGATTAGCGGCTGGTGCTTCTGCAGCGTGAAGATCTTCGCGTTTGACGTAACCCTCTTTACCGTTTGTCGCTACTACTAGAATCAGATCGGGCTCCTCCTCATAATCGAACATGCTGGCGGAGCCGTACGTCATGCCCGCTTCATTTTCTTCGGCGCGGGATGCGGCATCTGCCGAAGGTTGCGGCAAGACGAATGTTGCAAAACAAACACCGATTGCTACGACGAGTATTCCAAGAAGACGTGCAAGGCTATGTTTTCTCATGGTAGTCATCTCCTTATATCGTGCGTTTGCTATCTGACGGTTTGCGCGGGTGAACGGCCGCTGGAAAACGTAGTGTAGCCTCTCCCGTTCCAGTATGCTCCCGAGCCCTGCGAGTACCAGCTGGTTCCGGTGGAAACAGAGTCGGCGCGTGCGTGGAAAAACAACCAGTTATAACCACCGAGTGTGCTCCAAGAGTATTGCCACCCTCCGTCGCGGTATAGGGCTCCATTGGCAGTAAACAGCCGGGGATTTGCCCCCATTTCTCCAGCTGAGGTCGTCTGAGCACTTCTAATGGCTTGCGACGCGTCCGCAAAGCTGGAAGAGGTATAGATATTTGAATAGGTAACAAACGATTTTGACCCACTGCTAGCTGTGGCGTTTGAGCCGCTTGCCGATCCGGCAAATACCGGAAGCGGGCTCATCAGCAAGAGCGCTATCGCAAGGGCCATACTGGCAATCCGTCGCTTATGCAATGTCATGGGTCCTCCTCTGTCGTTATGTGTTAGACTACCGTCTGGCAAATATATTATAAGTTAAAAGCATCATAATATATTGCCAACAGCATCATACCCTTCCAATCGTTCAGGTTGATTGAGATGTATGAGAAAGAGTTGAAAGGTACCTACTCATCTCCGAGCGGTAGGTAAACGGCCCTGGTAGTACTCTGAGTGTCCCCGGCGTGCGTTCTAGAGCGCGATGCTCCACGCGACGTCGATGAGAAAGTGCACGTCCGCAAGTGCGATGGCGCAGCCTCCGATAAGTTGCTCGCGCTTGCATTTGCCGGGTCTAATCAGCCCGAGAAATATCGCGAGCAAGATGCCCTCGAGTACGACGAGCACGGTCTGAATGAGCGGAGTGTCCACGACGCTCACGACCCCCGCCGTGGATATGCCCCCTGTGGTAGATGAGGCGGGCAGGCTGTACATCGCCTCGGGAACCAGTGAGGTGCAGAGCGTGTTCTGCATCGCGTAGCGAAGTTGGCTACAGAGATTCCGCCGAGGTGGATGCTTGCGCGCCCGAGGGGGAAGGGGCCCGATTGGGCAAACGCCAGGTAGGCTCTATGTCGAGATGCCCGAGCGGCTACCGGGCGCTCTTCTTGAGCTCGTCTCTCACGGCCTTGCGCACCACGAGATAGGTGATCACCAGAAACACGAGCGCGAAGACGATTCTGGGCAGGAGGAGGAACAGGATTGCGTAAAGGTCCATACCGGTAGGCGTCATGGCATCCTCCCATCACTAAACGATATAGAAATAATGTAGCACATCAACGGTGCTCCCTAGATTGAAGGTCTCACCTTAGAGACCATATCGTCGCACGCCGTCCACCGAGCGCATCTGCCGTTTATCAAAACAATATAATACATTAAATAGAATATATTAAAGTCTAATCAAGCGCAATATGATGCGAGGTGGATCCCGTATAAAGAAAGGTGAGCTTGGAGCAGAAATGGAGAAGAATAATCGTTTTCTGGTATTCGACGTCATCGTGATCGTTAGTGGGCTTATCGGTGGAGAGGCGGCGGTGGCGCTCTTTGTCCCGGACGGGTCACTCATTTTCCGCGTTATTGCATGGCTTATCGGCGCAGCTGTTGTTACCGCTTTGATGGCTCTAATCGGCTTACAGTTTCGAAGCAAATCGTAGGCCGGGGTAAGGAGGGGGAACGGGTTGTCCAGAAACGCCACGACGGCTGCAAGGGTGACAGCGCGGCGTCAGCCGCGCCTGCGTGGCGGTTCTGTGAACGTGCATGCGGCGCCGCCTGTCATCCGCGCGTGATGAAACGTTATAGCGAGCACCCCGCGCATTAAATCTTGGACGATGTGGGTTCTGTTTACTAAACACGGCATCTGAGCTGCTATGATGGGTGAGCATTTTACCCAGACCCAACCCAGAGGGGATGTTCATGGCAACAGATGCACTGAGACAGGCCAGCGCGCGGAGCGACGCGGAGATTGCGCTCATCGCCAACCGCATGCGGCACGACATCATCGAGATGCTGGGGGCGGCGGGCTCCGGTCACCCCGGCGGTTCGCTCTCGGCGACCGATATCATGGCGACGCTCTTTTATTCGGGGCTGTTTGCCGCCGACCCCGCCGATCCCGAGAACCCCGAGCGCGACCGCTTCGTGCTCTCCAAGGGCCATGCGGCGCCCGCGCTCTACGCGCTTTTGGTGCAGCTCGGCTACATCCCCCACGATGAGATCCTCACGCTCCGCCAGGTGGGCAGCCGCCTGCAGGGCCACCCCGACCGCCACGCCTGCCCGGGCGTGGAGGTCTGCACGGGCTCACTCGGCCAGGGGCTCTCGGTGGGCGCCGGCATGGCGCTCGGCCTGCGCCTCGATGCCGAGCGCGACGGCGGGGACCCCCGCCGCGTCTTCGTGCTTCTCGGCGACGGCGAGATGCAGGAGGGCGAGAACTGGGAGGCCGCGATGTTTGCCGGCAACCGGGCGCTCGACAACCTCGTCGCCATCGTAGACCTCAACAACCTGCAGATCGACGGCCATGTGACCGACGTCAACAACATCGAGCCCGTGGCGGACAAGTTCCGCACCTTCGGCTGGGAGACGTTTGAGGCTGACGGGCACGATATCGCGAGCGTGCGTGCCGCGTTCGAGGCCGCGGTTGCCTGCGAGGGCAAGCCGGCGTGCATCGTCGCCACCACCATCAAGGGCAAGGGCGTCTCCTTTATGGAGGACCAGGTGAGCTGGCACGGCAACGCGCCCTCGCCGGAGCAGACCGCAACGGCGCTTGCCGAGATCGATGCCGCATACGAGGCGCTTCTCGCAGCGCAGAAGGAGGCGTAGGCGATGGCTAAGGCAACGCGTGCGGCGTTTGGCGAGACGCTCATCAAGCTCGTCGAGGAGGGCCGTGACATCATGGCGGTGGACGCCGACCTCTGCGGCTCCACCACCACGGGCGCCTTTGGCAAGGCGTACCCGGACCGGCTCGTCGACGTCGGTATCGCCGAGCAGAACATGATCGGGGTGGCCTCGGGCCTCGCGCTCACCGGCCGCACGGTCTTTACCGGCTCGTTCGCCGTATTTGGCACGGGCCGCTGCTGGGAGCAGATCAGGAACACCGTGTGCGACTCTGACCTCGACGTCAAGATCTGCCCGACGCACGCCGGCATCACCGTCGGTCCCGACGGCGCAACGCATCAGGCGCTCGAGGACATCGCGCTCATGCGCGTGCTCCCCGGCATGCGTGTACTCGTGCCGGCGGACTACGCGAGCGCCTGCGCCGCGATCCGTCTGGCCGCCACGACGCCGGGGCCCTTCTACGTGCGCTTGGGCCGCGAGCCCCTGCCCGAGATCTACGATGACGGCTTCACCTGCGACGTCGCCTTCGCCAACGTGGTGCGCGCGGGTGCGGACATCGCGATCATGGCGTGCGGCGTCGAGGTGGCGCATGCCCTGAAGGCGGCCGAGGAGCTCGCCCGAGAGGGTATCGACGCCGAGGTCGTCGACGTCATGAGCGTAAAGCCGCTCGACGAGGAGACCATCGTCGCCTCCGCCTCAAAGTGCGGGCGCGTTCTCACGGTAGAGGAGCACAGCGTCTATGGCGGCATGGGCTCCGCCGTGGCCGAGCTCCTCGGCGAGAGGTGCTCGGTGCCCGTGACGCGCATGGGCATGACCGGCTTTGGCCAGTCGGGAACCGCCGCCGAGCTCCTCGCGTACTACGGGCTCGACGCGCCGGCTATCGCGCGGCGCGTGCGCGAGGTCCTCGCCAAGTAACCGGGCAGCAGAGAATCATTGCGCGCCCGCGCAGCCGCCGTGCTGCGCGGGCGCTTGCATACCGCGGCGAGGTGTCAGTCTGTGCCGCTTGTGTGCAGGGCCGCCGACGCTGGTAAAATACAATCCGACTGTAGTTTAAACGCACGATTTGAAGGAGCGCTTGTGGCCAACCACTTCCGCAAACCAGAAGACGGGCAGGACGAGTTCGTAACGCCGTCAGCGGAACCCGTCGCAGCTTCGCATTTCGCCCTTTCACCCGATGCCGCTCCGGCGCCCGCAGCGCCGGCGGATGCCGACGGGTCGCTGTTTGACGCGGCGACGCCCGCGCCGGCCCCGGCAGAGCCCGCGGCGTCTTCGCTCGATCCGGGCGATACCGGCGCCTTCCTCGCGAGCGCCGGCGTCACGACGGTTCCCGCGGCGCTGAACGTGCCCGAGGTGCCCGCCGTCCCCGAGGTCTCGGCGGAGCCCGAGCCCGAGGTGACGCCCGACCAGGCGGAGGAGATCGCCGACCTCAACGCGGCCCTCGCCGACCCGGGCTTCACCACGGTCTTCGCCCCGGTCGAGTCGCCGCGCAAGCAGGCGCGCGAGGCCGGTGTCGAGCCCGTCATCCTCTTCGAGCACGTCACCAAGGTCTATCCGGCGCAGCCCAACAAGCCCGCGCTCGACGATGTCAACATCGAGATCTATCCCGGTGAGTTCGTCTTCCTCGTCGGCCACTCCGGCTCCGGCAAGACGACGCTTCTGCGCACCATGACGCGCGACGTCAAGCCCACCTCCGGCCGCGTGCTCGTGGCGGGCCAGGACCTCATGAAGCTCAAGAACCGCAAGGTCCCGTTCTTCCGTCGCCAGATCGGCACGGTGTTCCAGGACTTCAAGCTGCTGCCCGGCAAGACGGTGTACGAGAACGTCGCCTTCGTGCTGCAGTGCATCGGCAAGCCGCGCGGCGTCATCCGCACGCAGGTGCCCGAGGTGCTGCGCCTCGTGGGCCTCGGCGATCAGATGGATTCCATGCCCGACCAGCTCTCCGGCGGCGAGCAGCAGCGCGTGTCCGTCGCCCGCGCCATGGTCAACCGCCCGCCGCTGCTCATCTGCGACGAGCCCACGGGCAACCTCGACCCGGCGATCTCGCTCGGCATCATGAAGCTGCTCGAGCGCATCAACCGCACGGGCACCACGGTCATCGTGGCGACGCACGACCGCGAGATGGTCGACTCCATGCGCCGCCGCGTCATTTCGCTCGAGGCGGGCCATGTGGTCCGCGACCAGGAGAGGGGAGGCTACGGCAACTATGGCGCCTAGCAATCTTGGGTATTCGCTAAAGGAGGCGGGAAGCCACTTCTTCCGTAACTGGACGTCCTCGCTGGGCGCGGTCTTTACCATCTTCCTTTCGCTCTTCATCATCGGTCTCTTCATCATCGGTTCGGCCATGATCACCTCGATCATCGGCGATGTTGAGCAGACGGTCACCATCACGGCGTTCATCTCGGACGATGCGTCCGATGAGGATGTCCAGGCGTTCCGCGACGAGCTCGAGACCTGGGACAACGTCGCCAACATCGAGTTCAAGACCAAGGAGGACGCGCTCGCCGATTACCGTGCGACCATGTCCGACCATGCGGAGGCCACCATCAGCGCGCTTGACGGCGAGAACCCGCTGCCGCGCTCCTTTGTCATTCAGATGGAGGACTCCTCGCAGGTGGAGGACACCGCCAACCGCATCAAGGAGGACCCGCTCTTCCGTCAGATCGTCGACGATGACGACCCCGAGGTGGACGATGTCGATGCCGACGTCGACGCCGGCGTGCGCTGGGGTCAGGAGGAGGTCTCCGTCCTCTTTGAGGTGACGGGCTACATCCGCATCGCCGCCGTGGTGCTCGTGGCGCTCCTCACCTTCATCGCGTTCATCTTCATCAACAACACCATTCGCCTGTCCATCACGGCGCGCCGTCGCGAGATCGCCATCATGCGCCTGGTGGGCGCCTCCAACGGCTTCATCCGCGGGCCGTTTGTGACCGAGGGCGTTATCCAGGCGATTCTGGGCGCGATTCTCGCGGTGGGCGCGCTCGAGCTCATGCGCAACATCCTGGTGCCGACGGCCCAGGCCGCGCTCGGCTCGCTCTTCAACATCACCATCCCGCTCGATGTGTACCTCGCCACCTACGGTGCGCTCGCGCTCGTGGGCGTGGTGATCGGCCTCTTTGGCTCGGCCATCGCGATGCGTCGCTACCTCAAGGTGTAGCCGCAGCCGTCAGACGGGTTTATAGATCGCTTGCGGGGTCGGGGGCCGTGTTGCCCTCGGCCCCTTTGCGTTGAGCAGGACGACGGCCGCTCGGGCGGCCGCCTGAGAGGAGGTGCGCCGTGGGGCGCCAACGTCGACATAGGACGCATCGCGCATCTGCCAGGAGCGTGCGCCGTCCGAGCCTGACGGGCACGGTGGTGCTGCGCGAGCACGGTGCGCTCGTCGAGACCGCCGAGGGGGCGTATCGCCTCGCCAACCGGTCGCTTCGCGAGGTCATGGGGGGCGACACGGTGGCGGTGAGCCTGCATCGCGGCCAGCGCGGCGAGCGCCGCGCCGTGGTGGAGGGTGTGCTCGAGCGCGCCGCCACTACCGTGGTGGGCACGTACGGCGCTGCCGGCCCCTTGGGGGCGATCCGCCCGCTCGACAGCCGGCTGCGCGCCGACTTCTTCGTGCTGCCGCAAGACGGTTCCGCCGCCACGCACCGTGTGGGCGAGGGTGATGTGGTGCTCGCGCGCATCGTCTCCTACCCTTCGCGCTATGAGTCCGGCGTGGTGACCATCGAGCGGCGTCTGGGCGGGGCGGACGCCCCCGGCCTCGGCATCCAGTGCATCATGGCGCGCTACGACCTCGCGGAGGGCTACCCCGAGCCGGCTCGGCGCGAGGCGGAGGCGCTCGCACTCGATATCGAGACGGCGCGCACCGACCCGCTCCGCCGTGACCTGCGCGACCGCTTTGTCCTGACCGTCGACCCGCAGGACGCGCGCGACTTCGACGATGCCATCTCGCTTACGCGGGCCCAAGACGGCGGCTACGAGCTCGGCGTGCACATCGCCGATGTGTCCCACTACGTTGGCTGGGGCACCTCGCTCGACCTCGAGGCGCGCCGCCGGGGCACCTCGGTCTATCTGGCCGACCGCGTGCTCCCCATGCTTCCCGAGCACCTTTCGAACGGGCTCTGCTCGCTCGTGGCGGGGCAGGACCGCCTGGCCATGACCGTCGACGTCACGCTGGATGCGGGCGGTCGGGTCCGCGGCGCCCACATGTATCCGAGCGTCATCCGCTCGCGCGTGCGCCTTTCCTACGATCAGGCGGACGCGCTGCTCGGTCATGCCGGCGCCGGGGGCGGTGCTGCCGCCGACGGTGAGGCGGGTGGGGTGGAAGCGTCGCCCGCGACGCCGGTGGGCGGCGCGCCGCTTGCGGACAACGTCTCCCGCGCTGCGGCGGAAGGCGTCGACCTCGCCGCGTTTCTGGCGACCGCCCACGAGCTTGCCCAGAAGCGCCAAAAGATTCGTCATGCGCGCGGCGCCATCGATTTCGACACGGTCGAGGTGCACGCGCTCGTGGACGCCGAGGGTACGCCCACGGCTCTCGTGACGCGCGAGCGCACCGACGCGACCGGGCTGATCGAGGAGGCGATGCTCATCGCCAACGAGTGCGTCGCCGCGCGGTTGGCGGCGCTCGATCGGCCGGCGGCGTACCGTGTGCACGAGCCTCCCGCGCCCGATCATCTGCATGCGGCGGCCGAGACGCTCGCCGAGCTCGGCATCGTCGACAGGGTCCTCATGCGCCGCATCGAGGTGGGCGACCAAGCGGCCATCCGCAGCGCGCTGGCGCGCGCCGAGGCGGCGGGCTCCGGCGAGATCGCCAACGCGCTTCTGCTCCGGGCTATGCAGCGGGCGCTCTACAAACCGGCAAACGAGGGCCATTACGCCCTCGGCGCGCCGGCGTACTGCCATTTTACGAGCCCTATCCGCCGCTACCCCGACCTCATCGTGCACCGGGTGCTCAAGCAGGTGCTCGCCGAGGAGCACCTCGGCCGCCGCGCCGCCCGCGACCGCGCCGGGCACCTCACGGGCACCGGGCGCGAGGCACTCGAGCGCGTGCTGCCGCAGCTGTGCCGCAGCGCGAGCGACCGCGAGCGCATCGCGGACGCCGCCGCCCATGCATCGCAGAAGGTGAAGGTCGCGCAGTATTACGCGGCGCGGATAGGGGAGCGCGCGGCGGGCCGCATCGTCTGGATGGACCAGATGGGGCTCTTCGTGCGCCTCGACGACACGCAGGCCGAGGGGCTGGTGCGGATGGGCGCCCTCGGTGACGAATGGTTCGACTTCGACGAGCGCGCCTTGACGCTTACGGGCGCCTCGACGGGACGGGTGGTGCGCGTGGGCGACCGCGTGGTGGCAGAGGTCGCGGGCGTCAACGTGCTGCGCGGCCACCTCGATCTGAGGCTCGTCCACCGCACGCCTGTGCTACCCTAGTGCCCTGATTGATCGGGAGGACTGACAGCCATGGATCTGCCCTTTACCTTGGACGACCTCGCCCATGCGGAGAACTTCCTCGCGCAGGGCGACATCGACCGCGCGCTGCCCTACCTGCAGGACCTGCGCGACGCCACCGAGGATTATCTTGCGAGCGCCTGCGTCACGACAGACGAGGTGCAGTACTTCAGCTTTGCCGACGAGTTCGAGTGGCTCGCCTACCGCCGGGTGGAGAGGGATCCGCGCCGCCTTGTGCCGGCGCCGCTGCCGTTTGACCGCCTGTACGCTGACCTCGGCTTCGCCTATATACGTCAGAACGAGTACACGCTTGCGCGCGACTCCCTCATGCAGGCGGTGCGCTGGGACCCCATGAACTGCGCGCACCGCCTGAACCTCGCCGGCGTGTTCCGCACGCTCGGCAACCAGCAGGAGTGGGCGTCGCTCTCGCATTCGGTCATCGAGCGGGCGAGCGATCCTGTCGCCGCGGCGCGGGCCTATGTGAACCTCGGGCGTTTCTTCCTCGACGAGGAGAACGCGGCGGCAGCCGAGGGCTGCTCTCGCGCGGCGCAGCGTCTGGCGGAGGGAGACGCGCCGGTGGCGCAGCTCGCCGCCCAGATGGCAGACGAGCACCCCGAGGTGGCGGAGCTCTCGGATGCCGAGGCCGCGGGCGCCTGCGAGGCGGCGGGAGTGCCGGCGGAGCCCAACGCGGAGATGGCGGTGTGCCTCATCATGTGCGCAACCGACGCGGCGGCCCAGGGCAAGACCGACGAGGCGACGCGCTTCACGATCCGTGCGCGCGATCTGGTGGGGGCGCCGGCGGCAAAGGCGCTCATCCAGCTCGTGCGCGAGGCCGATGCCGAGCTCAAGGCCGAGCGCACGGCGGATGCCGGCGATGCCGCCGCCGCGTCGGATGCCGCTGCCCCGTCGGGTGCCGGCGGCGCCGCGAGCACTGCGGACGCCGAGGGCGGTGAGCGGGATGCCTAGTCGACGCGAGCGCAAGACCATCGCCAAGAATCGCTCCGCGCGCCACGAGTACACCATCGAGGAGACGTTTGAGTGCGGCATCGAGCTTGCCGGCACCGAGGTCAAGAGCTTGCGCGAGCGTGCGTGCCAGATTACCGACACGTTCGCCCTCATCCGCCAAGGGGAGTGCTGGCTCGTGGGCGTGCACATCCATCCGTACAGCCATGGGTCTATCTTTAACCGCGACCCGGATCGGCGCCGCAAGCTGCTGCTGCACCGCAAGGAGATCGACTACCTCGACGCGAAGCTTCGCAACCGCGGCTACGCCCTCGTTCCGCTCGAGCTCTACTTCGATACCAACGGGCGCGTGAAGCTCACGCTGGGTCTCGGTCGCGGCAAGAAGCTCTACGACAAGCGCGAGGACATGGCGCGCCGCGACGTCGACCGCGAGATCGCCCGCGCCCTTAAGGAGCGCAGCCGCTGAGCGGGCGCCTAGGGCTTCCCGGGGCCGACGGAAAACCGTTAACTGGTCCTTAAGGTTGTTTTAGCGGAACTCCTGGCGGGTGCGCGACCGGCTGGGTATAACCCTTACAGCATTCATCCTGCCGAGAGGGGTTTCTATGGATTTGACCGCGTTTTTCAAGATGAGCTACGGGCTCTACGTGGTGTCTGCGGCGGACGCCGGCGAGCGCGCCGGCTGCCTCATCAACACCGCCGTGCAGGTGACGGCGGAGCCGCCGCGCATCTCGGTCGCTGTAAACAAGGAGAACGTTACGGCGGATGTGATCGCGCGCGCGGGCGCCTTCGCCGTCACGGCGGTCGATATCACGGCCGACATGCCCTACATCGGTAACTTTGGGTTCCGCACGAGTGCGGGTTACGACAAGTTTGAGAAGTACGGGTGCGAGGTAACCGAGCTGGGAAGCCCGTATGCGCCCGAGCATGCCTGCGCCGTGTTCTCCTGCCGCCTGATCGATACCGTCGATGTGGGTACGCACTATCTCTTTATAGGGGAGGTCGTCGACGCGCAGAAGCTCTCCGACGAGGAGCCGCTCACCTACACGTACTACCACACGGTTCTGAAGGGAAAGACGCCGCCCAAGGCGAGCTCGTACCAAGGGTAGCCGCAGAGATCCACGGGCGCTCATGATATGCAACCATATTTGTAGCAATTATGATTCACGCATGATTTTACGGGCGCCTGTTTGAGATGTTGACAGTCTGGCTATACTAGCGATACCGATTCATCGCCTGTGAAAGGACGGTTGTCATGAGTGACGAGAAGAAGACCTACAAGTTCGTGTGCGTCGTCTGCGGCTACGAGGTCGAGGTCGATACCCCCGAGCTCCCCGAGGACTACGTCTGCCCCGTGTGCGGCGTCGGCCCGGATCAGTTCGAGCTCGTCGAGGAGTAGGTTTCCCCTCACATAGCAGCGAACAGCAGCAAAGCGCGCCCCTCCCATCGGAGGGGCGCTTTTCGTTTGTGCGGAAGCTCACTCCGTGGGGCTCATCCCTGCGTTCTAGAGCGTTGCTTATGCGCGCCTACGGCATCTCGCGAGCTACCCCATATGTCGCGCCTGTGCGATAGCGTCCCTCCCTTCCGGCGATATCGCGCACAAGACGCAGGTAAAACCCCAGATATGCCCCTTCGGGCTTGCGCATTCGGTCCTCGGGGTGAAACATCCCCGGTCCATCCTCGTCGGTGGCCTCGTGTGGGGCGCGGTCGTACAGGTGGACCCGGCCGATGCCCCGCCACATGCCATCGACGCGTGCGATTCGCTCGGCGATGGTGCCCGTGTTCCAGCGCTCCACCGAGCAGAGGTAGGGGTCAAAGACAGCGTAGCGCGCGTTGTCGCACACGTCGCGCAGCGTGCAGATGAGGCGCTCGGTGTCCTTGCCGAGGATCTCGAAGCGCGAGAAGAACTGCGTGTCGGCGATAGCCGTGAGCCGCTTCTGCGTCTCGCGGCTGAGAGGGGGCTTGCCTGCGACGTGGTGCCGCACAAAGTGCTCGAAGGGCGTTTTGCCCGCGAAGTACGGAAACTCGAAGAGCGCCCATTCGGCAAAGAGGGGGAGAAGCGCCCCCTCGTCGAGCGGCGCATCCGGTTCCGTGAGATAGGCGGGCTCGACGTATCCCATAAAGACGGTCTGCGCGGCCCACGCAACCTCTTCTTGATGATCTTGCCAGTAGGCGCGTACCTGCGCGATTTCCTGCTCGATGGTGTGCTCGTCTACCATGGTGCCTCCCCGTGCCCCCGGGGCGCCTTCCTGCGCCCGCCCATCTCTTACGGTAGAGGCCGCATCTCACCGTCCGCTGACCGGAATCCAGCTCGAGCGCATGCGGAGCCGACCGATTTCCACGTGCAGCGAACCGCGCTGGTAGGTCCTATTAAGGAAAAGCCCCGTTTAGCCGAGGGGCCAAACGGGGCGTGCGTCAATCTCCACAGGGTCTCTAGATTGCCGGGTGGGTAGGGGATGCCGCTGGGCAGGCGCCTGCCGAGCGGTTACGACTTTGTCTCCATGCGGGCATGGCATTTGGGGCAGGTGACGATGATCTTGCCCTTGCCGCGCGGGACGGAGAGCATGGTGCCGCAGTTGGGGCACTTGAGGAACGCCTTCTCCTTGCGTTCCTTCCACATCTTCTTTGCCGTGCGCGCCTGGCGCTTGAAATCGGCCGTCGCCGTCCCCGCCTTGGGGCCCGTCCCGCTGCGCCGCGCGCCCGTGTTTGTCTGGCGGTTGCGCGCAAACGAGCCGCCGCCGGGGAGCTTCGCCATGACGGAGCGGAACCAGTCGTTCTCGCGCTCGCGCGCGGCGAGGTTCTTGGAGAAGGCGCGGAACAGCGCCACCAGAAGGATGGCGAGGGCGATGTAGGACGCGATGCGCCAGGTGAAGATGGTGCCGAGGAGCGCGAGCACGACGCCTATGCCGCCGAGCGCGGCGGAGAGGTCGTCGACGCCGTTGCGGCCGTTCATAAAGTTCTGCATGAAAACCTGCTCTTTCGCTGGCTGGAATGCCACGGTGTCCAACGTTGACCAGAGCATCTTACCCATAAGAGCGCGGGGAGTGCGCGCGGTTTGAACAGGTAAGGAAAACAGCGTGGAGTGTCCATGCGCGCTTGTGCGGCGGATGCGGCGCTTTCTGCGCCCGCTTGCTCAGTAGCGTCCCCTCAGAGCGTACCAGCCCCCGCGCTCCTCCACCTCGAGCGGTACATCAAAGAGGTCGGAGAGCGTGTCGCTGGTAAGGAGCTCCGCCTTGGGCCCGTCGGCAAAGACCTTGGCATCCTTTATCAGCAGCACGCGGTCGATGGCGGGGATGATGTCCTCGGGGTAGTGCGTCACGAGCACAACGGAGCGGCCCTCTGCCGCCAAGAGGCTCATGGTGCGGCGGACGTGGTACATGCCCTCGGGGTCGAGGCCCGTGCACGGCTCGTCGAAGATGAGGACCTGCGGGTCGCTCATGAGCTCGCGTGCGACGAGCACGCGCCGTACCTGGCCGGTGGAGAGCGTCATCACGTCGCGTCCGGCAAGGTCGACGATGCCCAGGCGGTCCAGGGCGTCGAGCGCGCGCGGACGCGCGTCTTGGGGCAGGGCGACGTGCTGGGGGAGCCCGAGCGTGCCCGAGATGCCGCCCATCACGATCTCCTCGACGGGCAGGTGCACGCGCACCTGGTCGTGCATGGTGGCGGAGACGATGCCGAGGGCCCGCTTGATGTCGCTCAGGAGCGGGCGCGCCTGCCCGCGAAAGCGGACGGGCGGCTCGTCGCGGTGGAGCGGGAAGACCTCGCGCGTGAGGAGCTGGATAAAGGTCGACTTGCCGGCGCCGTTGGGACCGAGAAGCGCCACATGCTCGCCCTCGGCCAGGTCGAACCGGTCGATGGCGAGGATGGTGCGCCCGGCGCGGACGACGCGCGCGTCACGAATCTGAAAGAGCGGTGCGGTGGAGGATGTCGACGTTGCGGGTGTCGATGGTGCGGATTGTTGGGGATCGGCCATGATGCCTCCGGGGTCGCTGGGTTGCCGATACGGTACTACGCTTCGCCCGCGCACCCGCGCGGGGTGCGCGTTTGTTTCGAACCGTTTACCGGTCGCGCACGGTATCTGCTAAGATGCTGCTTTAGTCTACTGGAGTATATCGCGGTGTTTGCGGGCTATCTGCCCGAGCGCCCGAGGGTATAGGGGAGGGCTGCGCCATGACCGAGATGCTGACGCTCGACGCGTTTGAGGAGGCCTCGCAGAAGGTCAAAGAGGTCACGCAGGAGACCAAGCTCGTCGAGAGCCCGTACTTCTCGGCGCAGTGCGGCAACCGCGTGTGGCTCAAGCCCGAGAACATGCAGCGTACGGGCGCCTACAAGGTGCGCGGTGCGTACTACAAGATCTCGACCATGGCCCCCGATGAGCTCGCGCGCGGCATCATCACGGCGAGCGCGGGCAACCACGCGCAGGGCGTAGCCTTTGCCGCGACGCGCGCCGGTGCCCGGTCGGTGGTGGTCATGCCTACCACGACCCCGCTTATCAAGGTCGAGCGCACGAAAGCGTACGGTGCCGAAGTCGTGCTTTCGGGGGATGTGTACGACGAGGCGTGCGATTACGCCCTCGAGCTCGTCCACCGCGAGGGCATGACGTTCATCCACCCCTTCAACGACCCCGTGGTGGCGACGGGGCAGGGTACCATCGCGATGGAGATCGTCTCGGAGCTGCCGTTGGTGGACACCATCCTCGTGCCGGTGGGCGGCGGCGGGCTCGCTTGCGGCGTGGCGACGTTCGCCAAGCTCTACAACCCCAAGATCCGCGTCATCGGCGTCGAGCCGGCGGGCGCGCCTTCGCTCACGCGCGCTCTCGAGGCGGGGCAGCCGGTCAGGTTGGGAACGGCGAACACCATCGCCGACGGCACCGCGGTGCTCGAGGTGGGCGACCAGGTCTTTCCCTATCTGCAGCGGAATCTCGACGATGTGCTGACCGTGCCGGATGACGAGCTCATCGTCGCCTTCCTCGACATGGTGGAGAACCACAAGATGATCGTCGAGAACTCGGGACTGCTCACCGTGGCGGCGCTCAAGCACCTGCCTGCAGAGAACCGGCGCGTCGCCGCGATTCTCTCCGGCGGCAACATGGACGTCATCACCATGTCGAGCGTGGTGCAGCACGGCCTCATCCAGCGCGGGCGCATCTTCACGGTGAGCGTGCTTCTGCCCGATAGGCCCGGCATGCTCGTGCGTGTGGCGAGCGCCATCGCGGAGGAGAACGGCAACGTCATCAAGCTCGAGCACAACCAGTTTGTGAGCACGAACCGCAACGCCGCGGTGGAGCTGCGCGTGACGATCGAGGCGTACGGCGAGGACCACAAGCGGCAGATTGTGACGGCGCTCGAAGCCGCCGGGTTTGCCCCCGAGCTCGTGCAGACGGCGCTCTAGGGGAGCGTGGCGGCGCGGTTTGTGCAGACGCGGGCTGAGGATATGCCGAGACTCGGGTTCAACCTGATGTGCGTCCCCGAACGCCGCAGCAAGGTGCAAATCAGAGGAAGCGAGCCATGTACGTAGGGATGCACACCACTTCCCTGTCCTTTCTCATGTCTTTGGTGTATACGAGATATTGCCTTCCGATTCGAGAGGAAAACTTGTCAGCAAAGGCATCGAGAGAGGCGTGCGTCTTGTATCTCGACGCTTTCACCTCGATGGGGCAGATTTTCTTGCCGTCGGGAAGGATGAAATCAATTTCGTAGTTGTGGTTTGACGTCCCTTTTGGCCACGTGTGGTAAAAGAGGCCGTATCCGTCAGCAGTCAGCTCCTGAGCGACCACGTTCTCGTAGACCATTCCAAGGTTGATGGGCAGTTTGTCGGCAAGAAGTTTCTCATACACGGTATTTTCGGTAAATGCCGCGTCTTTGAACATGAGCGTGACGAACAGCCCGGTGTCTGCCAAATAGAGTTTGAACTTCTCCAGATCGACGCTTGAGGACATGCCGACATTGGGGTCGTTTGCATGATATGCCATCAGCACCGTTTTGGACTCCCGGAGCTCGGCCAGCTCCTCGAGGATGTCTGAAGCTTGGCGATTGGCAAGCACGCTTGAGACGTGGAAGCGCGACGACTTGTTTGCGAGCTGGGCTGGGATGGCATCGAACAGCATCGAGAGGGCGCCCGAGGGGTCCAGTTTGTAGAAGTCCTCCTCGTAGAGGTTGATGATTGTTCATATCCCTGATTGACTGAATCCCGCATCTTTTGCATGGCAGTGGGGCAGGCTTTCTTTAGTCCGGTATGGCAGGATGTCTATAGGGACGGAGGGACAACTTGGGCACCATTGGTCTGTGTGGGCTGCTGGGCGAGCGCGGTCGGCGGACGATCCGCACGGTGGTGCAGAAGATGCAGGACATGCCCTTGGTGGCGTGCGCGACGTGCCGCTATTGCTGCGAGGGCTGTCCCGTGGCGATCGCGATCCCCGACATCTTCTGGGCGCTGAGCGCCGCGCGGCTCTACCCGGGGACAGCCGTCCCAAGATGTAGTTCCAGATGAATCCCGCATCTCCGGCGGGAAAGCTCGCATGGGAACGGGCGGCGGCATTTCTCGATCGGTTCTGCCCGAGTTTGGGGGACGGGCGTCGCAGGACCCCATAATGCACGGGGGGGGCGGCGGGTCCATACCCGGATTGTTGCCTAGCCCGTCCTCCTCGGTATACACAACTTTGCGTTTTACGTATACCGAGCTGACTTGTGTATACCTAACCAGGGGGTTAGTTCTATCTCGCTTTAACGTTCCCGCAGGTACAGGGCTTGTGTGGTTTCAGCGGGTGCTCGGGAGGGGGAAGTTAGGTATACACAAATCAGTTTGGTATACGCAACTCTCGGATTTGCGTATACCTAGGGCCCCAAAGTATACGCAAGCGGGGGAATTGCGTATACCAAGGCCGGTCGGGTATACACAATTGGGAGATTCACGTATACCCGAGTTGCTCGGTATACACAAACGGGAGAATTACGTATACCCAAGGCGACGGCCGGAGGCGGCAGGGTGCATCCTTGCGTCGCTGCCCTGTTCGTCAGATGCGGTCAGACGCGCCCGCACCGCTTACCGATTGAGGGAGCGCTTTCGCCGACTAAAGCGTTTCCAGTCTGTTTCGTCTTCTTTCTCTCCTAGGGAGGCGAGCCGTCCCGCGCGATACTAGCCAAACTCAGCAAATGCGATGACAGGGCGAGTACCCGCCTGCCGTCCCCCAGCGAGCGGGGAGCGTGAGAACCCGCGGCGGCCGGTGGAGAACATACCCTCGAGCAGCTCGGCTGAACGCGAAGTGCCGCGCGCGGGCGACCCCCGTGAAGCGGCGCGCGCCAGTACGCCGCGCCGGATCCCCCGTTACGGGCATCGAAGATCGAGGGGCAGACCACCCGTCCCGCCTCGCATTTCTCGGGTACACCGCCTGCACGGGGCGCACCGCTCAGGACGCGCTCCATCCGCCGAGGGAAAGCGAGGTTCGCCTATGAGAAGCGATGCCGTGAAGAAAGGGCTGGCGCGCGCTCCGCACCGCAGCCTGCTTAAGGCCGATGGACTCACTGACGAGGAGCTCGACCGGCCGCTCGTTGCCGTTGTCTCCGCGCAGAACGAGGTCATCCCCGGCCATATCCACCTCGATAAGATCGCCGACGCCGTCAAGGCGGGCATCCGTATGGCCGGCGGTACGCCACTGCAGGTCAACACCATCGGCGTATGCGACGGCATCGCCATGAACCACGAGGGCATGCGCTACTCGCTCACGAGCCGCGAGGTCATCGCCGACTCCGTCGAATGCGCTATCCAAGGGCACCAGTTTGATGCGATGGTGCTCATTCCCAGCTGCGACAAGATCGTGCCCGGCATGCTCATCGCCGCGGCGCGCCTGAACATCCCCACCATGCTCGTGTCGGGCGGCCCCATGCTCGCCGGGCGCGACAAGTGTGGCAACCAAACCGATCTCAACACGCTCTTCGACGCCGTGGGCGCCGTCACCGCCGGCACCATGACCGAGGAGGAGTGCGCTTGGCTCGAGAGCACGGCCTGCCCCACCTGCGGCAGCTGCTCGGGCATGTTCACTGCAAACTCCATCTGCTGTCTGGCCGAGGCGCTGGGGCTCGCGCTCCCCGGCAACGGCACGGTGCCCGCCGTCTACTCCGAGCGCATCCGCCTTGCCAAGCGGACGGGCATGCAGGTGATGAAGCTCCTCGAAGAGGGTACGACCGCGCTGGACATCTTAAACGAGGCCTCCGTCTACAACGGCATGGTGCTCGACATGGCCTTCGGCGGCTCCACCAACACCATGCTCCATCTCACGGCCATCGCTCACGAGGCGGGCTGCGACATCTCGATGCGGGATTGGGACGAGGTCTCGGCGCGCACGCCCAACATCGTGCGCATCGCGCCGGCCTCGAACCTCCATATCGAGGACCTGAACGCCGTCGGCGGTATCTCCGCCATCATCGGCGAGCTCGGCCGCACGGGGCTTCTGCGCGATGATGCGCGCACCTGCCAGGGGACGATGGCGGAATGGGTCGCCGCGTGTCCGGCGCCGGACGGAACCGTGGTCCGCACCGTGGCGAACGCCTACTCTCCCACGGGCGGCCTCAAGGTCATGCAGGGCAACCTCGCCCCCGACTGCGGCGTCGTCAAGAAGAGCGCCGTCGCGCCCGATATGTGGTGCTTCGAGGGGACGGCGCGCGTGTTCGACAGCGAGGAGAGCGCGTGCGAGGCGATCTTCGGCGGGCAGATCCATGCGGGCGACGTGGTGGTCATCCGCTACGAGGGGCCTGCCGGCGGTCCGGGCATGCGCGAGATGCTGACGCCCACCTCGGCCATCTGCGGCATGGGGCTCGACCATTCCGTGGCCCTTATCACCGACGGCCGCTTCTCCGGCGCGAGCAAGGGCCCGTGCATCGGCCACGTCTCGCCCGAGGCGGCGGCGGGCGGCCCCATCGCGCTGGTGGAAGAAGGGGACCGCATCGCCATCGACATCGAGGCGGGCACGCTCGAGCTGCGCGTTTCCGACGAGGAGCTCGCATGCCGCCGCGCCGCCTGGCAGCCGCCCGCACCCAAGTACACCCGTGGCGTGCTCGCGCGCTACGCCAAGCTCGTTACCTCTGCCGACAAGGGGGCGTATCTCCAATGACCGACCAGATGAATGCGGCCGCGCGCGCCGGCAGCCCGCGCACGCCCGATATGCCCGACGATATCCGCCAGCACCGCTGCGCGAGCGCCGCGGCGCTGGCGCCCAAAGACGGTAAGGGCGACGGCACCACCCGTGCCGAGCGCCTGGCCCTGAAGGAGCGCGCCGTTTCGGGCAGGCCCTTCGGCCCCGGGAGCGCGACCGAGCATGAGGGCAAAACCATAACGGGCGCGCAGGCGGTCATCGCCTCGCTCGAGGCCGAGGGCGTCGATGTGCTCTTCGGCTATCCCGGCGGCCAGGCCATCAAGATCTACGACGCGCTGTACGACTCGACCAAGATCCGCCACATCCTCGCCCGCCACGAGCAGGCGGCCGTGCACGAGGCCGACGGCTACGCCCGCGCGACGGGCAGGGTCGGGGTGGCCCTCGTGACCTCGGGCCCCGGCGCCACCAATACGGTGACGGGCATCGCGACGGCCTACATGGACTCCGTGCCGCTCGTGATCATCACCGGTCAGGTCACCCGCGGCGTCATCGGCACCGATGCGTTCCAGGAGGCCGATATCGTGGGCATCACCATGCCCGTCGTCAAGCACAGCTTCCTCCTTCAGAGCAACGATGACCTCACCCGCACGTTCCGCGAGGCCTTCTACATCGCCTCGACGGGGCGTCCCGGCCCGGTCCTCATCGACATCCCCTCCGACCTCGCCGGCGAGACGATGGTGTTCCATTATCCCGACCAGGTGAACATCCCGAGCTACCGGCCCACCTACCGCGGCAACGCCAAGCAGGTCAGGCAGGCGGTCGAGCTCATCCGCGCCGCCTCGCGCCCCGTGCTCTACGTGGGTGGCGGCGTGGTGACGAGCCATGCGTGCTCCGAGGTGGTCGAGCTCGCCGAGAAGATGCGGATCCCCGTGGTGACGACGCTTCTGGGCAAAGCGGCCGTGCCTTGCTCCAACCCGCTCAACCTGGGGCCCGTCGGCATGCACGGCTCGAAGTACGCCAACATGGCCATGACCGAGGCGGACCTCATCATCGCCGTGGGCGCGCGCTTCTCCGACCGCGTGACGGGTAAGCTCTCCGAGTTCGCCCCGCACGCGACGTTTATCCACATCGACATCGACCCCGCCGAGATCGGCAAGGTGGTGGACCCCAAGGTTCCTATCGTGGGGGACGCGCGCAACATCGTGGCCGCCATCAACGAACGGCTCGACCGCGTGGGCGCCGAGCCGCAGGACGAGGCGTGGGTCGAGACGGTGTTTGCCTGGCGCGAGCGCTGGCCGTTCTACACCGAGGATTTTGCCGACTACCCCGACCGCATCGCCCCCGAGCAGGTGCTCGAGGCGCTCTCGGCCAAGCTCGACCCGCACGCGAGCGTGGTGACGACCGAGGTGGGCCAGCACCAGATGTGGGCGCACCAGCACGTCCATCGCGAGGAGTCGCGCACGTTCATCAGCTCCGGCGGCCTCGGCACCATGGGCTTCGGTTTTCCGGCGGCCGTCGGCGCCAAGATCGGGCGCCCGGGCGCGCAGGTGGTCTGCATCGCGGGCGACGGCTCGATTCAGATGAACATCCAGGAGATGGCGACGGCCATCGGCAACGGCATCGCCGTGAAGGTCCTGCTCATCGACAACAACGCCCTCGGCATGGTGCACCAGTGGCAGAGGCTTTTCTATCATGAGCGCTACAGCTGCACCGAGTTCACCGCCAACCCCGACTTCGTCAAGCTCGCCGAGGCGTACGGATGGGACGCCGCGCGCATCACCCGGCCGGACGAGGTCGATGCGGCGCTCGACCGCATGCTCGCGAGCGACAAGCCCTATCTGCTCGACGTCATCATCCCCACGGCGCAGACCGTCTACCCGATGGTCGCGCCCGGCGCCGCCATCGACGACATCATCGGCGCCATCGACGTGACCCTGGGCGGTGTCCGCGTGACGGAGAAGGGCATGAGCCCCGCCGGCGAGACGGCGGGTGCCATCGCCGAGCCGCTGCCGCTCAACGCCCGCACCGACGGCGCCGCGCGCACGGGAGGCGCGACCCGGCAGTCGGCGCCCGCGATGGGGGCCGAGGCGCACCCGCAGATCGCTGCTGACGATGCGGACCGAAAGGGAGGCGAGTGACGATGAAGTACATTCTCTCGGTCCTCGTGGAGAACAAGCCCGGCGTGCTCAGCCGCGTGACGGGCCTCATCAGCCGACGCGGGTTCAACATCGACTCGCTGACCGTCGCGCCCACCGAGGACGTGACCATGAGCCGCATGACCATCATCGTCAACGCCGACGAGGTCGCCTATGAGCAGCTCACCAAGCAGCTCCACAAGCTCGTGTCCGTGTACAAGATCTCGGACCTCACGGAAGAGGACGCCATCGAGCGCGAGCTCGTGCTCTTCAAGGTGGTGGCGCCGCCCGACCGCCGGCACGAGATCATCGAGATCGCCAACATCTTTAGGGCCAACATCGTGGACGTGGGCAAAAACTCGCTCACCGTGGAGGCGACGGGCACGGCGAGCAAGCTCGATGCCATGGAGGACCTCTTCCGCAGCTACGGCATCCGCCAGCTCACGCGGACGGGCAAGATCGCGATGTCGCGCGGCGCGCGGGACGCGTAAGGGCTCCCCTAAGCGGCGGCTCCGCAGCCGCGGAGCGCTCAGAAGGGTTTTGCCGCGCTCGGCGCGGTGACCATAAATACGGTATCTACACCTGCACAGGTAAGGAGAGAACATGGCAGTAACCATCTATTACGAGAGCGATTGCAAGCCCGAGGTCATCCAGAACATGAAGGTGGCCGTCATCGGTTACGGCAGCCAGGGTCATGCGCACGCGCTCAACCTCATGGACTCCGGCTGCGACGTGCGCGTCGGCCTGCGCGAGGGCTCGAGCAGCTGGGCCAAGGCCGAGGAGGCGGGCCTCAAGGTCATGAGTATGGATGATGCGGCCGAGGAGGCCGA
>DVMF01000067.1 GCA_018715125.1 Candidatus Coprousia avicola
CCGGGGCTCAGAGCCCCGTGTCCTCCCGCGATATCCGGTTCTCAAGGTGCCCGCCGCGGCCTCCCCCGTGGGGTGCGGCCCGCGCGGCAAGGAGATATATTGCCACCCGGAGGGGCCGGGCGCAAGGGGGATTTTCGAGCACACATTTCCTACACATCCAATGTCTCCGACTATTGTCCCGGCGATGTATATGTATGCCCCTATGCCTCTGGTTGCTCCGTATGCCAAGGGGAGGACTTCGTGCCCTCCCCCTGTTCTGCGCCTACAGACTCTCCCCATTCGAGGCGATTACCCGACGATACCAATTAAAGGACTTCTTCTTGGTGCGTCGGCGCGTCCCGTTTCCTTCGTCGTCTAAATCAACGTAGATAAAGCCATAGCGCTTCCTCATCTGCCCCGTCGCTACCGAGACGAGGTCGATGGGGCCCCAGCAGGTATAGCCCATAAGCTCGACGCCATCCTGTTCAACGGCGTCTTTCATGGTCTTGATATGCTCTCGAAGATACTCGATCCGGTAGTCATCCTCCACATACCCGTTCTCATCGGGCTCATCGAGGGTTCCCAGCCCGTTCTCTACGATAAAGAGCGGCTTCTGATAGCGGTCATATATATCGTTCATCGTGATGCGCAGACCCAGCGGATCGATAAACCGCCCCCACGGCTCCATTTTGAGGTATGGATTGGGCGCCGATTGCAGGAGGTTTGAATCGTATGCGCCCTCGGCACCTGCCTGCACCACGCGCGTGGAGTAATACGAGAACGAAACGAAGTCCACGAGGTTGCCCGCGAGCGCCTCGCGATCGCCTTCAACCCACGGTATCTCAAAGCCGTGCCGCTCGTACTCCTTAAGCACATAGCTCGGATAATACCCTCGCACCTGAACGTCGGTAAACATATAGTGCTTGCGGTTCTCGCCCTGCGCCGCCTGCACGTCGAGAGGATTGCAGGTTGCCGGATAGTAGATGCCGGCGTTGAGCATGCACCCGATCTGTCCGTCCGGCACCAGCTCGTGGCAGAGCCTGACCGCACGCGCACTTGCCACCAACACATGGTGCACCGCCGTGTAGACGGAACGGTACCGGTCCTCACCTTCGTGGAAAATGATGCCCGCACCCATAAAGCAAGCCGAAGTCATGATATTGATCTCGTTAAAGGTAAGCCAGTAACGCACCTGCCCGCCGTAACGCATGAAGACGGTCCGCGCAAACCGCTCGAAAAGATCGACGAGGGCCCGGTTGCGCCACCCACCGTACGTGGTGACGAGATGCATCGGCACGTCATAGTGGTTGAGCGTGACGACGGGCTCGATCCCCTGCTCGTGACAAGCACGGAAAACGTCCTCGTAAAACGCGAGGCCCTCCTCGTTGGGCTCAGCATCGTCGCCGTTGGGGAAGATGCGGCTCCACGCGATTGAGAGGCGCAGCGCCTTGAAGCCCATCTCGCCAAAAAGGGCGATATCCTCGCGATAGTGATGGTAGAAGTCGATCGCCTCGCGTGCGGGGTAATAGCGCCCCGTCTCGGCCGCGAGCGGCACGTCATCTCCCCTGATCACGGCGATTCGGTCTTGTCCGTATGGCAGAAGGTCCGCGTTGGCAAGCCCACGCCCGCCCTCGTTGTACGCACCCTCGCACTGATTGGCAGCAAGCGCGCCGCCCCAAAGAAAATCAGAACGCAACGGCATAAGAGCCCTCCTTATCTCGCTTTTGGCCCGGACGGGCACCATCAAGCGACGGCGCCCGTCCGGGCTAACGGGACCCTGGTGCCGAGAAGAAGCCCGTTGCACCAAGGCACCCTCAGTAGATGCAGCGCTTAAGCCTCAAGGGCCTCCTCAGCCTCTTTCTCGCCAGATTCGCGGCTGTCGAAGCCAAAGACCATGCAGAGGGCGAATGTCACCGCAAAACCAATCGCACAGCCGATGGCGCCCGGGATGATGTCCTGGCTGAACTTGATCACGTTCATCCATGGGAAGCCGACTCCCGAGAAGACGAAGATGCGCGCGTTGAGCAGGCCGCACGCAAGGCCGCCCGCCGCACCGCCGATCATCGACCAAGCGAGCGCCTTCTTATCACGCAAGAGGATGCCGTAAATGATGGGCTCGGACACGCGTCCCAGCGCATAGGTGGCAAAGGTGGTCCATCCGAGCTGTCGGTTGGCTTTGCCCTTGGCGCGAATACCGTAGGCGAGCGCAACCGCAAACGTCACGTAAACCACCACCGTCGTACCAGGAGTGCACACCGCATCGTAGCCGACCTCGAGCCAGCCAGGCATCATGGCGGTGAGAATGGGCACATGCATGCCGGTGGCGATCACAAGGTTCCATGTCGCGCCGACCACCAGGCCGCACAGCGGACCGGCGTTAGCGCCGAGCCAGATGATGATGTCGGCGACGATACCCATAACGAAGGAGACGGCAGGGCCGAAGACGCAGAGCGCAAGCGGCAGCATGATGAGCATGGTTCCCACGGGGATCACGAGAATGCGCAACATGTCCGGGCAGTGCTTCTTGATGAAGCCCTCGACGTAGGACTGGACCCACACGATAAGGATGATGGGGAGCACGGACTGCGTATAGTTGACAAGCGTCATGGGGACGCCGTAGACGTCGAACGGAGCGCCCTCCTCGACGATGGCGAGGATGCTCGGGTGGATCATAATGGTCGCTGTCATAAGCGCGAGCACGGGACTCGTCTTGAACTTCTTCGCCGCCGCGTAAGCCCCGAAGATCGGCAGGAAATAGTACGCCGCGTCGCCCACCAACGTGAAGAGCCGATACATGCTGCTCTCCTCGGCGAGAAGGCCCGCGCCCTCCGGACCGAGCAGGATGGTGAACATGCGGAAGATACCCGCAATGCAAAACACGGGCAGGATGGGTGCGATGGAGCCGCTTACGGCATCCAGAATCAGATTACCGATTCGTTTTGGCGCGAACCGTTCTTTCCAAGGGAGCTTCTCGGCATCGTCCAGGTCCTCATCGATCGCCGCCTGGACCTCGAAACCGCCCTCCTTGCACACCGCGTCGTAGACCTTGTCGACGGTCGGTCCGATTACGAGCTGCACCTGACCGCCGGCGCGCACCACGCTAATTACCTCAGGTATGGCATTCAGCTTGTCATCGTCTGCAAGCCCTTCGTCTTTCAAGACAAGGCGCAGGCGCGTCATGCAATGGGTCGCGCTCGCTACGTTCGCCTTGCCACCCGCCTCTTCGATAATCCGTTGAGCAAGTTTTTGATAATTCGACATTGTTCCTCCTCCTGCGCCGCGTGATGCCGCGGCGCGAGCTGATTCGCACGCTTTCGGAGGTCATGCCCTGCCCTCGCGCAGGTTACAATCCTTCTGTCCTATGTATCACTGTCCGGTACGCCCGGGCCCCGCCTTGGTACAGATGCGGTTAACGTGGAGCATGAGGTAGAGCTTCTCCTCATCGGTGAGCTCCGTATGCCACTCCCGCTTCATATAGGCGCAGATATGGTCGATGCAAAGCGCGAGCTCCGGAAACTCCTCGCGCGAGTTCGCATAGAGCGGTAGATTGGCGCTGCTCAGGCTCTCGTTACCCTGAATGCGCTTGAAAAGGTACTGCACATGCGTCGCAAAACGCGAGAACTCGAAGGACTCACGGTCGATGATGGTGCGGAAGTCGCGTTCAACAATACCCGTGACGTCGTTGAGCAAGTGCTCAAACGACTGGGCACGGTCGCTCGTGACGGCTGCCTCCGCTCCCGTCTTTGCATTTACCAAGTTCATGGCGATACTCGCCACCTCTTCTCGAGGCAGCTCGACGCCCAACTCCTGCCGCACACGGGCTGTAATGTAGCGGCCGATTTTGTATTCCAACGGATAGAGCTGCTGCACGTCATAGGTAAGAGACATGTCGAAGCGAATGCCCTTCTTCTGCCGCGCAATCGCAAAAGCCAGATGGTCCGCCATGATGAGCACGGCGTTGGGGCTGAGCTCATACGGCAGCTCGTTTTCGACGATATCCATGACCTTGGCGGTGAAGAGCACCACATCGGCAGGAAGGTCCTGCATAATGCGCTGGCCCTGCGCATCGATGCTGTAGAACGTGCGCTCGATATGATCCATAGCGAGCTCCCGCGGGAAGTCGCCGCCATACCCGACGCCCTTGCCGAGTGCCACAACCTCACGTCCACGGCTGTCCCGACAGATCACAGCATTGTTGTTGAGCTTTCTGATCGCCAGCATATCGATGCACCTCCTTTCAAAATGATATGGCACGTATTCGGTGCTGCACGAAAAAAAGCATGGCCTCGGCAAGAAGCAGTCGTCTGCTTGCCTACGGTCATGCCTTACGGTGACACCCGAATATATGTGCAGTTGGTAAGTGCGGATATATAGAACCGGATGGCCATGCTCCCACAGGGATAACAACCCATCTCAGACTATCTTTATAAGCTGGCCAGAAGGGAACGTCAAGAAGAAAAACGATTCATCCGCGAGCGGCGGAATTATGGGGGCGAACGCATCCACTGCGAGCCTTAGCGGGACCCTATGCAAAAGGGGCGCCCGGAGGCGCCCCTTGGTACCGTTGCATGCAACGGATATGCCCGGCGTATCGTCAGCCTTAGGCCTCGAGCGCCTTCTTGGCGATCGTGGCGAGCTCGTTGAAGCTCTCGATGTCCTCGTAGGCCATCTGGGCGAGCATCTTGCGGTCGAGCTCGATGCCGGCGAGCTTGAGGCCGTGCATGAACTGGCTGTAGGAGATGTCGTTCAGACGCGCGGCGGCGTTGATGCGCTGGATCCAGAGGCTGCGGATCTCGCGCTTCTTGTTGCGACGGTCGCGGTACTGGTACTGGAGCGAGTGCTGGACCTGCTCCTTGGCGTGCTTATAGGTACGCGAAGCGGCACCGTAGTAGCCCTTCGCCATCTTCATAACGGTGCGGTGGTGCTTACGGGCCATAACGCCGCGCTTGACTCGTGCCATGTGAAATCACTCCTAGGTATAACTCAGATCGTTGGAATCGGGTGCGCGCACTCGTTAGGCAAGACGCGACGTGATGACCTTGCGGTCGGCAGCGGAGATCGTGGTCTCCTGGCGGAAGTTGCGCTTACGCTTGGTGGTCTTCTTGGTGAGGATGTGGCTCTTGAAGGCCTTGGCGCGCATGAGCTTGCCGGAACCGGTGACGCGGAAGCGCTTCTTGGTGCCGCTGTGGGACTTCATCTTGGGCATGGGTTACTCCTTAATCGCTTGACAGGTTACTTACGCTTGAGATTTGCTCTCGTTTTTGGCGGGCTTCTCGTCGAAGGCGCCCTTGATGGGAGCGAGCAGCATGATCATGTTGCGGCCCTCGAGCTTGGGCTGCGACTCGACCGTCGCCACATCCTTGAGGTCGGCGGACAGGCGCTCGAGCACGTTCAGGCCCTGCTCGGGATGCGCCATCTCACGGCCACGGAACATGATAGTGACCTTGACGCGCGCGCCCTTCTTGAGGAAACGAAGAACATGGCCCTTCTTGGTCTCGTAGTCGCCCACGTCGATCTTGGGACGGAACTTCATCTCCTTGACCTCGACGCGCGACTGGTTCTTGCGCGCCTGCTTGGCCTTCATGGCCTGCTGGTACTTGAACTTACCGTAGTCCATCACGCGGCAAACCGGCGGATCGGCGTTGGGCGCGATCTCGACCAGATCGAGACCCTGCTCGTCAGCAACGCGCTGCGCATCGCGGATGCCGAAGAGACCGAGCTGCGAGCCGTCGACGCCGATCAGGCGGCAACGCGTCGCGGTGATCTCGTCGTTGATGCGCGTGTCATCGTGCTTAGCTATTTTCGGTACCTCCCTCGTATGAGATATGCAGACGAAAAAACCCGGAGGCCTAAGGGCGTCCGGGCATCATCCATCATCAAACGGACCCCAAGGGGCCGACCGTTTGCTTATGTGATAACCAGACAGCTACCCTCGGGCGCCGCAAGGTGGGGGCCATATGCCCCGCTTCGTCAGGCACCGCTTTCGCAGTGCGGGTTGCATCTTACCACAAGGCCGACGTCTTCACGCCATCCTCACGAGCATTGCAACCGTTCACCGCTCGAGTATGACCGTCTTCCCTCATAAAGCAACCGCTCCCCGAACTCTTGCTACCGCTCGGCCGCCCATCTCCATAAGGCCTATACAATATCGACTGTTGTGCACGCAACTGCATATCGTGCCCGATAGCCGGAAAGGAGGGCCGCTATGGGCCTTCGCTCGATGCTACGCAATCTGTTCGGACGCTCCGCCGGCGGGCGCGCCCGTGCGACGCATGCCGCACGGACCGTCGTCGCCGCACCGCCGGAACCCGAGATCGCACCGGGATACCCCGCCCGCGACTGGGAGGAGATCCCGCCGTATCTACCCGTCGACCCGGCCGAACACCGCGAAGCCGTCATCATCGCCACCGCCATCGCCGCGGCCGACAGGCCCGAGAGCTCGTTCTCGGTCAAACGCGTATCCCTGGCAAACCCCGAGTACCGCCGTGTGGCTTGCATCGCCACGGCGCTCGGTGCCGGAGCTCTCCCCGAGAGCTCCTTTGTCGTCAAGCACGTTTATCGTCAGAAGTCTTTGGAGGAGACCCATGCTGCGTAAATTCAAGATCTCGATCGACGGCACCGCCTATCTCGTGGAGATGGAGGAGGTCGGCGCCACCGCGACGCCCGCCGACGCCGTCGCCGCTCCCGCTGCCCCGGCCGCACCCGCCCCGGCGCCTGCTCCGGCGGCCCCGGCGCCTGCGCCTGCACCCGCACCTGCCGCCGCCCCCGCCGCCAGCGCCGGCGTTCCGAGCGGTGCCCACGTGCAGACAGCGCCCATGCCGGGCAAGATCGTCGACGTGAAGGTCAACGTGGGCGACACCGTGAAGGTCAACCAGCCTGTCCTCATCCTCGAGGCCATGAAGATGGAGTCCGAGATCGTGGCCGAGCAGGATGGCGTCGTCGCCTCCATCAATGTGGCCAAGGGCGACATGGTCAACCCCGGCGACACGCTCTTCTCGCTCTCGTAGCGCGCTCAGGTTGATCTGCCCCTACGAAGGAAGGTACTCCCTTGGAGATATTGATTGAAGGCGTCGTCTCGCTCGTCGCCGAACCCGGCCGCATCGCCATGATGCTCATCGGCGCCCTGCTCATGTACCTCGGCATCAAGAAGCAGTACGAGCCGACGCTCCTCGTGCCCATGGGACTCGGCACGATTCTCGTGAACATCCCCGGCTCCGGCGTCCTCATGACCGGCGGTGAGCCCGGTCCGTTCCAGATCCTCTTCGACGCCGGCATCGAGACCGAGCTCTTCCCGCTTCTGCTCTTCATCGGCATCGGCGCGATGATCGACTTCGGCCCGCTCCTCTCAAACCCGTTCCTGCTGCTCTTTGGCGCCGCCGCGCAGTTTGGCATCTTCTTCGTCATCATCGTGGCGTCTCTTCTCGGCTTCGATATCAACGACGCCGCCTCCGCCGGCATCATCGCCGCCGCAGACGGCCCGACCTCGATCTTTGTGGCGAATTCGCTCGGATCGAAGTACATGGGCGCCATCATGGTCGCCGCGTATTCGTACATGGCGCTCGTGCCCATCATCCAGCCCTTCGCGGTGAAGCTCGTCACCACCAAGAAGGAGCGCCAGATCCGCATGAACTACAACCCGCGCTCGGTGTCCAAGACGGCCAAGATCCTCTTCCCCGTCATCATCTGCATCATCGCGGGCCTCATCGCGCCCGACTCGCTTCCGCTCGTTGGCTTCCTCATGTTCGGCAACCTGCTGCGCGAGTGCGGCGTGCTCGACAACCTGTCCCAGTCCGCTCAGAACGAGCTCGTGAACCTCATCTCCATCCTTCTCGGCCTCTGCGTCTCGATCAAGATGGAGTACCACGACTTCCTGCAGCTCGATACCCTCATCATCATGGGGCTCGGCCTGCTGGGCTTCGTGATGGATTCCGTGGGCGGCGTGCTCTTCGCCAAGGTCTTGAACATCTTCCGCAAGGAGAAGATCAACCCCATGGTCGGCGCCGCCGGCATCTCGGCCTTCCCCATGAGCTCGCGCGTGATCCAGAAGCTCGCCACCGAGGAAGACCCGCAGAACTTCATCCTCATGCAGGCGGCGGGCGCCAACGTTGCCGGCCAGATCGCCTCGGTGGTCGCCGGCGGTCTCGTCCTCGGCCTTCTGCTCTAATTAGGAAGTGGTTCAGATGACCTTCAACATGGAGAACCTCGAGATCGCCGTCCAGATCCTCGGCCTCGGCTGGGGCGGCATCTTCCTCGTCATGCTCATCATCTACCTCGTCTCGCTGGCGCTCGGACGCATCTTCCCGCCGAGCGACAGCGAGTAGACGCCGCCGCTTGAAAGGGGTGACACGATGACCCGCAAGATTCGCTTTATGGAAACCATCCTGCGTGACGGCCAGCAGAGCCAGATCGCCACGCGCATGCCCATCGAGGACATGCTGCCGGTGCTCGCAGACCTCGACGCGGCCGGCTTCTACGCACTCGAGTGCTGGGGCGGTGCCACATTTGACGCATGCCTGCGCTACCTCAACGAAGACCCGTGGGAGCGCCTGCGCACCATCCGCGAGCACGTCAAGAACACGAAGCTCCAGATGCTGCTGCGCGGCCAGAACCTCTTGGGCTACCACAACTACCCCGATGACGTCGTAGCCGCCTTCGTCAGGAAGTCGGTGGAGAACGGCATCGACGTGCTGCGCATCTTCGACGCGCTGAACGACACGCGCAACCTCAAGACCTCGATTCGCGCCGCCAAGGAGGCGGGCGGCGAGGTGCAGGCTGCCATCTCGTACACGACGAGCGACGTGCACACCGTGCGCTACTTCACCCAGCTCGCCATCGAGATGGAGCGCGCCGGCGCCGACTCCATCTGCATCAAGGACATGGCCGGCGTCCTCACACCCGATGTCGCCACCGAGCTGGTGACCGAGATCAAGGGCTCGGTCGACATCCCCCTGCAGATCCATACGCACGGCACCGCCGGCATCGCCCAGATGACGCTGCTCAAGGCGGTCGAGGCCGGGGCCGACATCATCGACACGTGCCTCTCCCCCTTTGCCGAGGGAACGAGCCAGCCCGCAACCGAGTCGATGGCCATCGCCCTCGATGCGCTCGGGTACAAAACCGACCTCGATATCGAGACGCTCGAGAAGGTCGCGGAGCACTTCGTGCCGGTGCGCGACCGCTTCCTCGCCGACGGCATCCTGAATCCCAAGGTGCTGTCCGTCGAGCCCAAGGCGCTTCTGTACAAGGTGCCGGGCGGCATGCTCTCGAACCTCATCAACCAGCTGCACGACCTGGGCCTCGACGATAAGTACGACGAGGTGCTGGCCGAGGTGCCGCGCGTGCGCGCCGAACTCGGCTACCCGCCGCTCGTGACGCCGCTGTCGCAGATGGTGGGCACCCAGGCCCTCATGAACGTCGTCACCGGCGAGCGCTACAAGGTGGTATCGAACGAGATCCGCGAGTACGTCCGCGGCATGTACGGCCGCTCCCCCGTAAAGATCAGCCGCGAGATCCGCGAGATGATCATCGGCGAGGAGCAGCCCATCACCTGCCGGCCCGCCGACCTCATCCTGCCCGAGATGGGCAAGCTCCGCAAGGAGATCGCCTGCTACGCCCGCTCTGAGGAGGACGTGCTCAGCTACGCGCTCTTCCCCGAGCAGGCGCGCGACTTCTTGGGCCGCCGCGAGGACCCGTTCTACGACGTGCCCGTGCAGGAGGTCTCGGTTTCCATCGACGTCGCATAAGGGTGCGTGGCGAGCGGCCCGTGTTTAGAGCGGCCCCGTGCATCCCCTTACGTGAGGCTTTGTCTGAAGAGCGCCCCTTTGAGGGCGCTCTTTTCATACGGACAGACCTCGCTACACCACGGTCACGCGACCGGCGTTGCCCACGATCGCCTTCGCCTCGGCGATGAGCGGGATGGAGCGCGCGTTCACGCGCGTCGGGATCTCGGCGCGCATGTGCTGGCCGTCGCGCTGCTCGATGAAGAGCTCCACGCGGTCGCCACCGGGGTTGGTGGCGAAGAGCGCCGCCAAGCGGGCCATGTTGCCCTGGGAGAAGCGCGCGCTCGGCACCATCACCTCAAACACCTTGGGACGGTTGGCCTCGTCGTTGAGCTCGAGCGGCAGCACCTCCTGCGCGATGATCTGGTCGCCGCGGTCGCTGCGCTCGAGCTTGCCGCGCACGCGGATGAACGCGTCCGAGAGCACGGCGCCCGTCTCGGGGTCGGTCTCGCCGTAGAGGAAGCCCTCGCACTCCTTGTAGACCTTGGGGAACATGACGATGGTCGCCTCGCCCTCCATGTCCTCCAGGCGCACGATCGCCATGGGATCGCCCTTTTTGGTGACGCGCTTGCCCACCTCGGCGACCATGCCGGCGAACCAATACGGCTTGCCCTCGGGGATGGCCTTGTTGACCGTGCCGCCGCCGGGCGCCGCGACCTCAAAGCCCGTATCGATCTGCGAGAGCGTGTACTCGCGCGCCTTGCCGAGAGCGTACTCGTAGGGACGCAGCGGGTGGTCGGAGACGTAGATGCCGAGCACCTCGCGCTCTTGGGAGAGCTTGGTGTGACGGTCCCACTCCTGCCCGTCCGGCTCGGGGACGGAAACCTCGAAGCCCGAGCCCTCCACGTCGCCGAACATGTCGAAGAACGAGACCTGGCCCGACGCCTGCTCCTTCTGGCGGCGCGCCGCGGCGTCGACGATGTTCTCCGGGTTCTCCTTGTCGACGAAGCTCATGAGCTGACGACGGGTGTATCCCGACGAGTCGAAGGCACCTGCCTTGATGAGGGCCTCGATAACGCGGCGGTTCGCCTGGCTCGAGTCGACGCGGTCGACGAAATCGTGCAGGTTCTTGAAGGGACCGCCCGCCTCGCGCTCGGCGATGATCGCGTCGGCCACGCCCTCGCCCACGCCGCGGATGCCCGCGAGGCCGAAGCGGATGCCCTCGGTGACGGCCGTGAACTCGCGGCCCGATTCGTTGACATCCGGCGGCAGCACCTGGATGCCGTCGTGGCGGCAGGCCGAGATGTAGTGCACGATCTTATCGGTCTTGCCCGTATAGGACGTGAGCACGGCCGCCATGTACTCGTTGGGGTAATGGGCCTTCAGCCACGCCGTCTGCATGACGAGGATGGCGTAGCCGGCGGAGTGCGACTTGTTGAACGCGTAGGATGCGAACTCGAGAACGTCGTCCCAGATGCGCTGGGCGGTCTCGCGCTTGTAGTCGTTGCGCTCCGCGCCGTTCATCCAATGGTCGTAGATGGTCTCCTCGTGCCCGTCCTCCCAGGTGAAGACCTGCTCGGTGAGCATCTTGATCTTCTTTTTGGCCACGGGCTTGCGGATACGGCTGTCCGACTCGCCCTTTGAGAAGCCGCACATCTCGACGGAGATGTTCATAACCTGCTCCTGGTAGACCATGGTGCCGTAGGTCTCGCCCAAGATGTCGTCCAGGCGCGGGTCGTAGGAGACGGCGGGTTCCTTGCCGTTCATGCGGTTGATGTAGCTCGTAACCATGCCGGCGCCCAGAGGTCCCGGACGGTAGAGGGCGATCAGAGCGACCACGTGCTTGTACTCGGTCGGCTTCATGTTCTTGATCGTGGCCGTCATGCCGGCGGACTCGATCTGGAAGACGCCGGCGGTGTGACCGGTCTGCATGAGCTTGAAGATCTCGGGGTCGTCGAACGGGATCTCATCCGGGTTGATGTCGATGCCGAAGTTCGCCTTGATGTTCGCCTTCGCCTTGGAGATGACGGTGAGCGTGCGGAGTCCCAGGAAGTCCATCTTGAGGAGGCCCATGTCCGCCACGGTATGGCCTTCGTACTGGGTGATCTCCACGCCGCCCTTGGTGTCGAGCTTTGTGGGCACGTGCTCGTTCACCGGGTCGCGGCAGATAAGGACGGCGCAGGCGTGCACGCCCTCGCCGCGCGTCAGCCCCTCGATGGCGAGCGCCGCGTCGATGATGCGGCGGGCGTCGTCATCGGTGCGGTAGGCGTCGGCGAAGTCGGGGTTGTAGTTCTCCTCGTGCCCCTCTTGGCGCTCGAGCACCTGACGGAGCTTGACCTTGGGGTCGGACGAGATCATCTTCGACAGGCGCTGACCCATGTACACCGGGAAGTCGAGCACGCGGGCCGCGTCGTTGATGGCCTGCTTGGCCTTGATGGTCGAGTAGGTGATGACGTGGGTGACCTTCTCGGAGCCGTAGAGCTGGCGGACGTGCTCCACCACCTCCAGGCGACGCTCATCGTCGAAGTCCATATCGATATCGGGCATCTCGGTACGTTCCGGCGAGAGGAATCGCTCGAACATGAGGCCGTTGGACAGCGGGTCGAAGGTCGTGATGTCCATCGCGTAGGCAACGAGCGCGCCCGCCGCCGAGCCACGGCCCGGGCCGACGCCGATGCCGTTCTGCTTGGCCCAGCGCACGTACTCCGCCACGATGAGGAAGTACGCCGCGAAGCCCTTGTCGCAGATGACCTTGTACTCGAACTCGAAGCGCTCCTTGACGGAGACGCCGCCGATGACCTGGTCGGCCCAATCGTCGCCGTAGCGCTTGGCAAGACCGGCCTCGCACTCGCGGCGGAACTGGCTCTCATGCGTCTCGCCGGGGTCGAGCAGCGGGTAGCGCGGCAGGATGATCTGGCCCCACTCGAGCTGCACGTCGCATTTCTCGGCGATCTCGAGGGTGTTGTCGCAGGCCTCCGGACAGTAGGGGAACAGGGCGCGCATCTCCTCCTCGGTCTTCATGTAGAACTCCGAGCCCGTCATGCGGATGCGGTTGGGGTCGTCGACCTTGGAGTTGGTACCGATGCACATCATGATGTCCTGCACCGGCGCGTCGTCGCGCACGAGGTAGTGGAAGTCGTTGGCGGCGATGACCTTGACGCCCACCTGGTGGGCGAGGTCGATGAGCTGGCGGTTGATCTCCTCCTCGGTGTTGCCGCGCTCGGTGGTGATGCCGTGCTCTTGGATCTCGATATAGAAGTTGCCGGGCTCAAACAGGTCGCGGAACGTCTCCGCCCACTTGAGCGCCTCGGCGGGGTTGCCGAAATCGATGTTGCGCATGACGATGCCCGACAGGCACGCCGAGGTGGCGATGATGCCCTCGGCATGGCGGCGAAGGTTGTCGAGCGTTACGCGCGGCTTGTAGTAGAAGCCCTGGACGGCCGCCTCCGACACGATCTGCATGAGGTTGACGTAGCCGGTGTGGTTCCGGGCGAGCAGGATCATATGGTAGAGCTCGGGCTTGCGGTCGCGCGCCAAGGTGTCGTCCGGGGTGAAGTAGATCTCGCAGCCAAAGATGGGCTTGATGACGGGTGCGGGCTTGGCCGCATCGAGCGAGCCCGTCTCGGTCCAGACGGCGCAGTCGCGCTCCCACTGGGCGCGCGCCTTCTCGTCGGCGGGAGCCTCGCCGAAGCCCTCCTCGGCAAACGTCGCCTTGTCGTGCTTCCACTGACGGAAGTCGGGCGCGGCGTTGTTGACGGCATCGCAGGCGAGGCCGAGCTCGGGGATGCCGTACATGTAACCGTGATCGGTGAGCGCCACGGCGGGCATGCCGAGCTCTACGGCGCGCTTCACCATATCGCCCACGCGCGTGGCGCCGTCGAGCATCGAGTATTCGGAATGGTTGTGCAGGTGAACGAAGGCCACGGATGCTGCTCCTCATCTGATGTGCTGACGTGTGCCGCCCGGGTACCGAGCGGTGCGGTGCTACCGATTCTACCGCAGCGGCCGGACAGGAATCTCACCTCGCGAAGCCCTCACACGGTGTTCGATGGCGGAAGCGACACCGACCGTCACGGCTCAGCTATCGGTATCCTGCGTGTCGAGCTCCGCCAGAAGCGGATTCTTGCGACGGGCCTCGCGGTCTTTCTTCGCATAGCTCACGATGCTCTTGAGCGTCTGGTCCGCGCGCTTCTCGGCGCGCTTCTCATAGCGCGCGAGACGCCAGCGCTCAAACCAGCCCCCTGTGGCGCGCGGGTTCACGAACTTCTCCGAATAGGTGAGGATCATACCCTCGCCCGCGGGCTCGGCACGGTAGCAGATGGTGTTCACGCCCGAGCTGTAGGTGAACTTCACCTCGTAGACCTCAGGGTAGCGGTACTTGCGGATCTTGACGTCGAGCGTCGTCCCGTTCTTGCCGCCCTGCTTGGAGCGCTTCGTGTAGCGCATGCCGGCGAGCTTCTTGCGCGTCACGGGCTTGCCCGTCGCCTTCTCCACATCCTCCAGAATGGTCTTCTCGATCTGGTCGAAGAATTCCTCCGGCGTGATATCCAACTCCCGTGTGAACTCCACGGCGTCCTCCTGTATGGCACGGGCGGTGCCGCGCGGCGCCGCCCCCCCCTCTCGGTACGTCTCCCCTATAGGACGACGGAGGCCCCGTAGGACCTCCGCCATCAGTGTATCAGGTGTGCGGACGGGTGCTAATCGTCCTTGCGCGGACGCGCGAGGTCCTCGAGCGAGACGCCCGGATAGCGCTTCTCGAAGTTCTCCTGGAACATACCGGCGAGCTTCTTGGCGGCCTTGTCGTACTCCTCCGGGTCCGCCCAGGTCTCACGCGGGTTGAGCAGGGTCGAGGGGACGCCCAGGCACTCGCGCGGCACGTCGACGTTGAAGATCTCGTCGCGGCGGTAGCCGGCGTCGTCGATGGAGCCGTCCATGGCGGCGCGCACGAGCGCGCGGGTGTGCGACAGCGCGATGCGGTGGCCGATGCCGTAGGGGCCGCCTGTCCAACCGGTGTTGACGAGGTAGACGCGCGTGTTGTGGCGCACGATCTTCTCGCCGAGCAGGTAGGCGTAGACCATGTGGTCGAGCGGCATGAAGGGCTCGCCGAAGAGCGCGGAGAACGTGGGCGTGGGCTCCACGATGCCCACCTCGGTGCCGGCGACCTTGGCGGTATAGCCGGTCAGGAAGTGGAACATGGCCTCCTCGCGGGAGAGCTTGGAGATGGGCGGCAGCACGCCGTAGGCATCCGCCGTGAGGAAGAGCACGACGCTCGGGCTCTCGCCGACGCCGGACTCGACGACGCGCTCGATATGCTCGATCGGGTAGGCGGCGCGGCCGTTCTCGGTGATGGAGCTGTCGGAGTAGATGGGCTCGCGGGTCTTGCGGTCGAGCTTGACGTTCTCGGACACCGAGCCGAAGGTGATGGCGTCGTAGATATCGGGCTCGCGCTCGCGCGTGAGGTCGATGGTCTTGGCGTAGCAGCCGCCCTCGATGTTGAAGATGCCGCGCGGCGACCAGCCGTGCTCGTCGTCGCCGATGAGCAACCGCTCGGGATCGGCCGAGAGGGTGGTCTTACCCGTGCCGGAGAGGCCGAAGAGGATGGCCGTCTTGCCCGTCTTGGGGTCGACGTTTGCCGAGCAGTGCATCGGCAGCACACCGTCCTCGATGGGCAGCAGGTAGTTCATCATCGTGAAGATGGCCTTCTTGATCTCGCCGCAATACCCGGTGCCGGCGACCACGATCTTCTTGTGGTTCATGTCGAGGATGACGGCGGCGGGGGCGAGGCCGTCGCGGTCGGTCGCGCAGACATAGGTGGGCGCCGCGTACACGGTGATATCCGGGCGGCCGAAGTTCTCAAGCTCCTCCGCCGTCGGGCGCACGAGCATCTGGCGGATGAAGAGCGCCTGATGCGCGCGCTCGCACACGATCATGACCTTGCGGGCGTACTTGCGGTCGGCGCCGGCATAGCCGCGCACGACGAAGAGGTGGCGGCGCTGCGACATGTAGCGCGCGACGTTCTTGCGGACGCGCTTGTAGGTCGCCTCGTCGATGGGCTTGTTCTGCTTGCTGTTCCAGTTGATGTTCTTGTCCGCCTCGCCGGCGTCGACGAGGTAGCGGTACTCGGGGCTGCGGCCGGTGAAGGCGCCCGTCGAGACGGAGAGCGAACCGGTCGAGGTGAGGTAGGCCTCGTGGTGGGAGACGGCGTGCTCGATGAGCTTCGCCGGGCTCCAGTCGACGTGCACACGGTCCTGGTCCACCTCGATGCCGAGGTTGATCAGGATAGATTCAATCATGGGCTCGGTCATATACACTCCTTGGGATAGAGGGCCTGTACGCACCATCTTTTTCAGTATGGCCGAACGCTTATGCCCCCAATCGCCCAAGAGCCCAAACATCGGTAAACGGTAGCCACGGGCCCGGGAAGCGACGGTGCGGCGAGGGCGCGGAACGCCGTCCGCCGCGCCGCCGTCGCGCACAGGCTATCGCTCGTACGTGATCACCTGCGGCTCACCGGGACATCCGGGGTCCTCGATCTCGACGCGGACGAACTTGAGCGTCACCCGCGCGTACCCCGCCTTGCGGAGCACGTCGGCGTACACATCGGCCTGCAGGCGATGCTTCTCCTCAAGCTCCTCGGGGGTCTCGGAGGCGCTGCCGCCCGTTTTGTAATCGATGACGAGCGCTTCCCCGGGACGCGACGGGTCGGTCGCCAGAAGGTCGATGGCACCCTCAGCGTACGCGCCGAACCGCTCGCGGAGCCATTCAGCACCCTGCGAGAAGAACGGCACCTCCGCGCGCAGATGCGCCCAAGAACGCGCCTCGGCGCGCACGCTCGAGCGTTCCCAGCGCTCGAGCGCCGTCTCCAGGCGAGCGCGCTGACGCTCGGTCACGCCCCAGTAGCGGCACTGCGCCTCGATGCGCGCAGCTGGGGCCGCCTCCTCCCCCGTCTCGACGAGCCACTGCGCGAGCGCATGGAACGCCGATCCGAGCGCGGTGGGATCTCCCTCGAGGTCCGAGCGCGACGCAGGGGCCGGCACCTCGGCAGCGGATGGCGCGGAGGCGCCCGCGACAGCGGGCACGTCGGCCCAGGGGGCGTCGTCGCCCTCCGCCGGCTCCGTGCGGGAGCCGCGGTCCTCCGCCTCGGCATGCAGGGCGGCAGCGACCGAGGTGTAGCTGTAGCTCTCCCTCGGGAGACGCGCCGCCGGCGCGACCGTGACGGCGGGCGCCTGCGGCCATGTGAGCGCGAACGAGCGCGTCGCCTCCGCCGCGGGGGCGTCCGACTCCACGGGGCCATCCCCTTCCGGTGCGGGCGCGGCCACCGGGTAGTCCGCAGCAGCGAAATGCGCCTGCGGGCCCTTTTTGCCCTTGGACGGATAGTACGGGTAATCAAGGTCGTCGAGCAGGATGAGCTGCCAGTCGCCGGCATGCGCCCCCGGGAAGGAGAGCCGGTCGACGCCGAGATCGGTCGCCCCGATCTCGGGATCTGCCGGAAGGATGCGGCTCAGCACCTCGCCCACGAGCGACGTGGCGTGCCCTTCGCCAAGCTCGCTCGCGCCCGCCGCCCCGAGCGCCAAGATGGCGACCTCGCGGGCGCGCGTCAGGGCGACGTAGAGCTTGCGCGCCTGCTCCTCGTAATCCAGCAGACCGTTCTTCCGGCGCAGGTAGGAGAACGCCTCGGTAGCGGTGGCGGGCAGCTCGTCCGCCTCGAGCACCTCCTCGTCGAGCGCCGGCGCGGTGCCCAGCAGGTCCTTATCGGAGGCCGGCTCGAAGCGGTTGGGGCGCGCCGTCCACCACGTGGCGCCGGCGCGCTCGAAGAGCTGCACGCGTCCGCGGTCCGAGCGGATGCCGTCGCACTCCGCCACGGCGACGACGGGAAACTCCAGGCCCTTCGACGCGTGGATGGTCATGATGCGCACGGCGTCGCCGTCCGCCCCCGAGAGCATGGCGGGAGACTCCTTCGCATGGGCGATGTGATCGGCAAACGCTTCGGCGACAAGACGCGGGGCATACGCGCGACCCTCCTCCACCTCCTCGACGATGGCGAGGGCCCGCAGCACGTTGGCGGCCTGGGCGTGCTCCTGCGCGCCACCCTGCTCAAGGCGCCAGAGCCATCCCGCCTCGCTCACGACGTCGCGCGCGATAACCGAGACGCGGTCGCGCCCTACGCGGTCGAGGGCGCGGGCGAGCACCTCGCGGGCGCGCGCAATAAGCGGCAGCGCGCCGAACTCCGCCATGACATCGCCCGAGACGAGCGTATCGCCCGTGATGCTCCGGCTGTCGACGATGCCCGCCTCCGCATCCACATGGGTGGCGAGTGCGAGCAGCTCCGTCGCCCCGAAACCGAAGAGCGGCGAGGTGACAAGCGGGGTGATGCCCCGCTCGCCATCATCGGGATTGGCAAGGAAGTCGAGGAGCGCACCCACGACCCCCACCTCGGGCGCGCGGCGGAATACCGACGTGCCACCCGAGACCACGCAGGGCATGCCGGCGGCGCGCACGGCATCGGCATAGATATCCGCCTTGGAGAGCGTCGCCATGATGATGACCATCTCGCCGGGGGCGAAGCCCTCCTCGTCGCGGAGGCGCACGAAGCGCGCCGCGATGGCCGCCGCCTTGGCGCGGGCGCGCTCCTCGGAGGTTCCGCCCGCGACGAGGAATGCCTGACGGCGCGACGTCTCGGGGCTCTTGAGCGCGCGGGCGCCGGCGCGGCGGTCCTCCCCGCAGGAGTCGAGATGCAGGAAGTCGCGTCCGAGCGGGTTTGCCGCCCCGCCCTCGAACAGCGCGTCGGCATACGAGAGGATGTCCGCATGGCTGCGGAAGTTGACGTCGAGGTCGCACACCGTGCCGCCCTGCGCCGCGACCTCCTCCTTCTTGCCGCGGAAGACCGACACGTCCGCCCCGCGGAAACGGTAGATGGACTGCTGGGCGTCGCCCACGGTGCAGAGCTCGCGCCCGTCCGGGCTGCAGAGCAGGCGCACGAGCTCCACCTGCTGCTGAGCGGTGTCTTGGAACTCGTCCACCATGACCATCTTGAAGCGGCCGGCAAACTCCGCGCGCACCGCCGCATCGTTTTTGAGCGCGTCGTAGGCGAGCGCGAGCAGGTCGTCGTTGTCGAGCATCCCGCGCTCGCGCTTGAGCGCGGTGTACTCGCGCTCGACCTCGGCGGCGAGCGGGACGAGCTCGTCGAGCGCCTCGCGCCGCGCCGCGAGATAGGCGTCGGCGAAGAAGAGCGCGCGCTCGGCGCGCACGTCGGCCACGGCGTCCTTCTCGTCCTTACCCATGCCGCGCGCCCGGAGGTTCAACGTGCCGCACGCCGCAAAGCACGTGCGCAGGCGAGGAAGGTCGTGAGGCGACGCCTGCCACGCTTCGAGAGCCGCGACCGCCTCCTTGGCGGCGGCGTTGTTGGCGTAGCTCGGCGCCTCGGCGATCTCGCGATACGCCTCGTACAGCTCCCGGAAAGGCGGGCGCGGAGGCACCTGGCGAAAGGCATCGAGCCCGGTGAGCGAGGCGGACACGCGCGCCAGAAGGGCTATGAGGATGGCGAGCAGGTTGTCGAGGTCGTGGGAGCCCGCCTGGGCCCCCTCGAGCTGAAACGCATGCAGGACGGCGTCGAAAGCGCCCGCGCCATCTGCATCCTCGTCGGTGACACGGCGGATGACGTGCTCTGCGGCCAAGCGCTTGAGGTCGTCGGCGTAGTCGGCGACGGTAAACGCCGGGTCCACGCCGAGGTCGAGGGCGTGCGCGCGGATGATGCGGGCGCACATGCCGTGGATGGTGGAGATCCAGGCGCCGTCGACCCGCTCCGCCTCGCGCGCGAGCCCCGTCCGGATGAGGGCGGCGCGGATGCGCTCCTTGAGCTCTGCCGCCGCCTTATCGGTGAACGTGATGGCGAGCACCTGATCGATGCTGTCGAGAAAGGCCTCGGGCACCTCCGGGTCCGCCCACAGCTCCCGCGGCCTGGACCCCGGCGTGAGCGCGTAGAGCACGCGCTGGGTGAGCGTGAACGTCTTGCCCGAGCCGGCGCCTGCCGACACGAACAGCGGGCCCTCGAGCGTGTGTACGATACGCTCCTGCTTGCGGTCGAGACGGGGCATGGGTCAGCGCCTCCTCGGGCACATCGTAAGGGGACAGTACGTGCAGGCATCCGCAGCGGGCTCCGGCGCGATGCGCCCGGCGGCGAGCGCGGAGAGCTCCCGGGAGATGGCGTGCTCCACCTGCTCGAGCAGCGCCTCGAACGAGAGCGTGCCGTCGTGTTTCGCCGTGCGGCTCCTCGGCTGCTTGACGCCGGGGTAGCCCGACACCTTGTCATGCGGGAAGGCGGCGGGCTCGCTCTCGGTGAGCGCCGCCGCAACAGCGCCTCGCACCACCGGTCCGCGCGTGCCGAAATAGACCGCACCCTGCGCCGAGCCCCCGGTGAGGCGCGCATAGGCCGTCGCATAGATGAGCGTCTGGACCTTGGGCGAGCGGTCCTCGTCGCGCCCCGGCAGCCACATCTCGTCGAGCGTCTCGCCCTCGTCGCGCACCATGGTGGGATCGGGGCAGGCGAACTCGCCCAGCGCGCCGCGGTTCTTGTAGTCGATAACCACGAAGCGCGTGCCGGAACCGGCGTCGGGCGCCACGTCGATACGGTCGATGCGGCCTCCGAGCGGATAGCCGGCGTAGCTGACGCCCTCCTTATCGAAGGCGTACTCGAACAGCTCGGGCACGAAGATGCCGAGCATATCGCTTTCGTAGCGCACGACCTCGTGCAGCTTGGGCCGGATGGCCTCGATCTGGCCGCGCTCAATCTCATCGGTCGCCACCAGCGGCGCCTTGATCGTCTGCGGGCGACCGCCCGCCGCCTTGGCGTACTTGCCGTGCGTGTACTTGCCGCGGGCATGGTCGGCGCGCATCTCGTCGAAAGCGGCATCCATCTCGGCGCGGCAGGCCTCGAGGTTCTGCGGGGTGACGCGCGCAAGGCCGCCCTCACGCAGGCGCTCGTGGAAGCGCTGCATGACATCGTGCACGAAGTTGCCCATCTCGATGGGGCCGAACCCGAGGTCGAGACGGCGCGTCGCGGCGCGGTTGGAGACGAGCCACCGGTAGGGGCACGCCAGGTAGTTCTCTATCTGCGAGGCGGAAAGCGTGCGGGGGCGCGCCTCCCCTCCCACGGCGCGTGTGGGCAAAAGCACATAGGGGACGAGCTCGGGCGCGAGCGCGAAGGCGCCGGCGCGCGGGGCATCGTCCACGCGCGCGCCCCGCCAGCCAGCGGGGTCCGCATTGGCGGCGAGTGCGCCCTCGTGGGGCAGCGCGACCGCCGGCCACCGGGAGCCCTGCTCCCCCGCCGCCCTTGCGCGCAGCTCGCCCACCGCGAGCGCGGCGAAGCGCTCCTCGCCGTGGGCATCGTGCGCCACGTAGGCGAGCGCGCGGGCGCGGCCCGTCGCGAGGGCGCGAGAGATCTGCCGGCGCTGGCGCGCCGCCGGGGCGATCGCGAGCGGGGCCGCCCCCAGCTTCTCGCCGAGAAGCTCGTCTACGGTGGTCCGGTGCGCGAGCGGGTAGGAGGCGGCATCGACGTCGGTAAGAAGGACGGCATCCACCTGGCCGCTCCGCTCGTCCGCCAGCGCGTCCACGTCGGAGATGCATATCTCCGCGCCCGCACGCGCCGCCTCACCGTCCGCCGCGTCCTCGCGCGCGGGAACAGAGGACAGGGCCGTGCGCACCCGCAAGCCCTCGAGCACCGTGTAGACGCGCTCGCCCGCGAGCCCTAGCGCCCGCGCGCGCTCGAAGAGCTCGAGCGCCGCATCGAGCGCAGCGAGCTCGGTGAGCTGCGCCGCCGTGCCCTCGGCCCCAAACGCGGCGGGGGATGCCGCTGCCGCCGCATCACGCATGAACTTGAGCGCGCGGGCGTACTGCGCGCCCGCGAGCGCGTCGAGCACCGGCTTCATCACGACGGGGCGCGGGTCTGCGCCGGTGCGCTCCGCATACTCGTGCATCCGCTGCTGCTCCCGGCTCTGGAGCCGGTCGAGCTCGGCCATGAGCGAGGCGGCGTCGAACTTGCGCGTCTTGCGCAGGCGCGTATCGAGCGCGCGCGCCGTGCGCGACGCCCCCGGACCGAGGCCGGAGAAGGGCGAGCGGATCCAATCGGGCAGCTCGGGCGCCGGCCACCATGCACTCGACTCCTCCGTCTCCACCCGTCCGAGGAAATCCATCAGCACGGCGAGCGTCTCGCCGGCGCGCGTCCGGGCGAAGGGAAGCGTCCCCTCCGCCCGCGCCGCCAGCCCGCGCGCGGCCAAGCGCGGGGCGAGGCGGCGAAACGTGTCCACGGGACGCGGGCTGGCGACCGCGACCGCGCCGGCGTCCGCTGCCGCGGCAGCGATGAGCTCGGTGTAGGCGGCGTCGCGCGCCGTGGGGCCCGCGACCTCGAAGATCGCCGGGCCGCCGGGCACCTCGGGCGCTGCGATAGCAGAAGCCGGGGCCGGCACGGCGTCTTCCGCCTCAACCGTCACCCCGCGGGCGCGTGCCGCATCCGCCACCGCGGCGCCGAGGGCGGCGGCCCCGGTATCGACCGAGAGCGCGACCGAACCCGTGCGCGCGACGGCAGCCAGAAGATCGAGCAGATAGCACGGAACCTCATCCAGCTCGCGCACGAAGAGGGCCCGCGCCTGCGGCGGAAGCCCGTCGTGCGCAAACGCCATCGCGAGCGCATCCGCCGCCTGAGCGGGCTCCATGAGACCGCGCTCGTCCAGCAGGGCCGCGTAGCGCGCGAGCGCCTTCAGGACCAGGCGCTCCGCAACGGTGACCTCCGCGTCCTCCGCCGCGCCGTCGATCGCCCGGGGCAGATACGCCCGCGCCGCCCGGGCGAGCATGTCGACCGTGCCCGCCGTCTCGCGCAGCAGCCGGGCACCGCCCGCAGCCGCCCCCTCGGCCGCGCCCGCGGCTTCGCCTTCTGCCAGGACCTCGGCTATAAGCAGCCGGCGGGCAGGGGCATCCACCAGCTGGCGCCCGTCACCCCAAAGCTCCCAGAGGCCGGCGATCCAGGCATCTGCCGTCGTCACCTCGACGGCAACGCCCAGACCCGCATCCGCCAGGTCGCGCCGGCAGCGATCGCGCACCGCGAACCGCGGCACGATGAGCGTCGCCCTGCCCGCCTCGGCGACCGCATCGGCGAGCGCGGCGACCTCATCGGGCGCGAGACGGTTCTCGCGCGGGGCTATCGAGATGGTGAGCGGCATACGACCTCCGTCCTCACGGAATCCGTCTTCTGGATAGTATCCTAACGGCCCGTGCGGACAAGAAAAAGGACATATGCGACAGATGGCCGCCCCTCATAGCGGGCGGTCCCGTGAAAACGCTCCGGATGCGCGGCGCCTACGCGGAGACGGGCCGCTCCATCACGTAATCGTCCATCACAAACCCGTTGCCGATGTCGTTTACCACCGCGTCGATCACCTGGAAGCCGTTGCCGCGGTACGCGCGCAGCCCGAGCTCATTGCCCTTGTTGACGTTGAGGTACATCGCATGCCACCCGCGTTTGCGGCAGAGCTCATCAAAGAAGGCGAACGTGCGGGTCGCCAGATGGCGTCCCCGCGCCTCGGGCTTGAGGTAGACCTTGGAGATGTAGTACCGGCCGCTCTCGGGCTCATCGTGGCCCGCCGTGTAACCGAGGACGTCGCCCGTCTCGCTTTGGATGAACCAGTACTCGTACCCGTGCTCGGCACGGTCGCGCTCCATCGCCTCGACGGAATGGAACATCTCCACCATGTAGCGGGTCTGCTCCTCGCCGATGAGCGCGGGCCAGTAATCCATCCAGATCTCGGCAGCGAGATGGGCGAGCGCCTCGAGCTCCTCGCGCGTCTCGACAGGTTTGAACACGACCGCGTCCGCCATGTCTCCCGCCTCCCCTACACGCCGTCCTCGAGCTTGATGAGCATCTTGCGATAGCCGCCGTACGCGCCGTTGAGCGCCTTGGAGACGCGGCTCACCGTAGTGGACGAGGCACCGGTCTGCGTCTGGACCTCCACGTAGGGGTCGCCCTCGTCGAGCAGGCGCGCGACCTGCAGGCGCTGGGCAAAGTCGCAGATCTCGCGCGGGGTGCAGAGGTCGGCGAGAAACGCCTCGACATCGGCCTCGTCCTCGAGAAGCGTCAGCGCGTGCACGAGCTGGCGCACATCCTGCCTCTGATACATCTTCTCGATATCCATCGGACCACCAATTCCGCTCGCGTGCCTGTGCCGTATGCGCGCCGCGGCCCGCCGGGGCATCACCCGTCGGCCGGCAGCACGTGCGTAGTGTAGCACACCACTACACTAAAGTGCGCGCTGCAAGAAAGACTATGACATGCACGCAATATCCTGCGTGGTCGCGTTTACAGACGCGGCAGCGTGGGAATGAGCGAGAGCCTCTCGGCAAGCCCCGAGGTCCACGTCACGCGGTCGGCATCGTCGATGATGAGCGCCTCCACCCCCGGCAGCCCCTCGATGACGTCGCGCGCATGGGCGGCGCCCATCATGAGGGCGGTGGTGGACCAGCCGTCGCCGTCGAGCGAGCGCTCGGACACGATGGTCGCGCTCGCCACATCGCTTTGCGCCGGCATGCCCGTCTGGGGGTCGAGGATGTGGTGGTAGGTGACGCCGCCGCGGGTGAACGAGCGCTCGAAGAGGCCGCTCGTCACCACTGAGCCGTCGGCCACCTCGATCAGCGCCCGATGATGCGCCGGGTCGAAGGGGTTCACGATGCCGATGCGCCACGGGTCGCCCGCCCGATGCGGCGGCCGCGCCTCGGGAGCGGCGGGGCGGCCCCCGCCGACCAGCACGTTGCCGCCCAAGTTGAGCACGAAGCGGTCGACGCCGCGCGCACGCAACAGGCGAGCGAGGTCGTCGGCTATGTAGCCCTTGGCGATGCCGCCGAGGTCGAGGATCGTCTCCGGGTCGGTGAGGGCGAGCGTGGGGACGAGCGCCCCGTCTGCCAGGCGGCGCTCGCCCAGCTGGACGCGCGCGCGAGCGCCTACGTGCTCGAGCGCGCGGGCAAGCGCGACGCGCGCCGGCACGGTACCGGTATGGAAGTCCCAGAGCGACGTGACCGTTCCCATCGTGATGTCGAAGTGCCCCTCGCTCGCGGCCCCGTAGGCGAGGGCGCAGCGCACCAGCTCGGCGGTCTCGGGCGTAACCGGCACCGGCTGCGGCGCGGCGGCGTGCGCCCGCGCGATGTCGGAGTCGGGACGGGTGCGCGAGAGCGTGCGCTCGAAGTACCAGCAGCGCGCCGCCGCGTCCTCAAGGGCCGCGTCGAGCATGCCGCGCACCGAGGGATCGCGCAGCGAGGCGCCGTCGGGCGGGTAGGCGTAGAGCCGCACGTCGGTGTTGAAAACGAAAAGCTCGGCCACGCGCGCGCCCGTAACGTCGTTGCCCAGGTGAGGAGACGGGAAGGCGCCCGCATGTGCCGCGGGGGCGGCCTCGCCATCTATAGGTGACTCATAAGATGCCATATCCATACCTTCCCCACGAACGGCGCCCTCTCCTTGCGCGGGCCTCCAAATTAGGGTATACGCACAAAGCGGGTCCGACGCACACGACCCCGACCGCTTCCTCGCAAAGCAGGGTGCGGACGGGTGCATCGGCTCCCATCTTAGCTCAGGCCGGGCGCGTCCCGCGCCCCGTCAGAAAGGTCCGCATGCGTTTTCTTCTCACCTGGCTCGTCACCTCGATCGCCATCGCGGTCGCCTCCGCCCTCGTCCCGGGCATCTTTCCCTTCGGCGCAGTGGAGCCATGGCTGGCCTACGCGTTCACAGGGCTCTTCCTCGCCATCGTGAACGCCTCCATCAAACCGCTGCTCTCCGTGCTGTCGCTGCCCCTCACCATCGTGACGCTCGGCATCTTCCAGCTCGTCGTCAACGCTCTCATGCTCTCGCTCGCCGGCTGGCTCGCCCTGAACCTCCTCGGCGCGGGCGTGGCGATCACCGGCTTTGGCGCCTCCTTTGCGGGCGCCATCGTGGTGAGCATCATGTGCTGGCTACTCGGCTTCATCACGCGCGACTGACGAGCCCGGGCGCTGAGCACGTTTCATCCCTCTTCTAGGAGGTATCCCCATGACCGTGTACTCATCCATCGACCAGCTTATCGGCAACACCCCGCTCATCGAGCTCACCGGCCTCGAGCGCGAGCTCTCCCTCAAGGCCCGCGTGCTCGCCAAGCTCGAATCGCAGAACCCCGGCGGATCCGCCAAGGACCGCATCGCCCGGAACATGATCGACGAGGCCGAGCGCGCCGGGCGCCTGCGACCGTACGCGGGCTACACCATCATCGAGCCCACCTCGGGTAACACCGGCGTCGGCCTCACCATGATCGCCGCCGCGCGCGGCTACCGCGCCCTCATCGTCATGCCCGAGACCATGAGCGAGGAGCGCCGACGCCTCATGCGCGCCTATGGGGCGGAGCTCGTGCTCACGCCGGGCACCGAGGGCATGGCGGGCGCCATCCGCCGTGCCGAGGAGCTCGCGGCCAAGACGCCCCGGAGCATCATCGCCGGCCAGTTTGAGAACCCCGCGAACCCCGCGGCCCACTACGCTACCACCGGTCCCGAGATCTGGGAGGACACCGAGGGTGCGGTCGACGTGCTCGTTGCCGGCGTAGGCACGGGCGGCACCATCTCGGGCGCGGGGCGCTACCTTAAGGAGCGCAACCCCAACCTGCGCGTCGTTGCCGTGGAGCCCGCCGACTCCCCCGTACTCGAGGGCGGGGCTGCCGGCCCGCACAAGATCCAGGGCATCGGCGCGGGCTTTGTGCCCGAGGCGCTCGACACCTCCGTCTACGACGAGGTCATCCCCGTCACCGCCGAGAACGCCTTCGCGACGGGCCGCGCGCTCGGACGCAGGGAGGGCATCCTCGCCGGCATCTCGTCCGGTGCGGCGGCATGGGCGGCGCTCGAGGTCGCTCGGCGGCCCGAGAACGCAGGCAAAACCATCGTGGTGGTGCTCGTGGACACCGGCGAGCGCTATCTCTCGACGGAGCTGTTCGCGCAATAGGCATATGCGGTGAGCTCCGGCTAACCGGGCCGAGAGGCTCATCGGAGCATCGGGGCGCCCTGCCGAGGGCGCCGTTAGCGATTCGACACGAAGGAGCGTACATGGAGCAGAAGCCGCGGGTGCTGGTCGCGATGAGCGGCGGCGTGGACTCGAGCGTTGCCGCCCAGCGCCTCATCGACGCCGGCTATGACTGCGTGGGCGCGACCATGATCTTGCACGACGGCGCCGCGCGCGGCTCCTCCGGCACCGGAGATACCCGTGTCCCCGCGGCGGCCCCCGGGACCGAGTCCGCCGACGTCGCGGCCGCCCGCGCCGTGGCAGAGGGGCTCGGCATCCCCTTCCATGTGCTCGACTGCCGCGCGGCGTTCGAGCGCGCCGTGGTGGAGGAGTTCGTCTGCGCCTACGAGCGCGGCGTCACGCCCAACCCGTGCTGCATCTGCAACCGGCACATCAAGTTCGGCCTGCTATGGGAGAAGGCGCGCGAGCTCGGCTGCGACCTCATGGCAACGGGGCACTATGCACGTATCGTGCGGCGCACGACGCCGGACGGGCACGAGGTGCCCGCACTCGCCAAGGCGCGCGACCTCACCAAGGATCAAAGCTACTTTCTCTACGGAATCGGGCACGAGGCGCTCGGGCATACGCTCTTTCCCTTGGGCGACCTCACTAAGGAGGGCGACGTGCGCCGCATCGCGCGCGAGCGGGCATTTGCCAATGCCGAGAAGCGCGACAGCCAGGGCATCTGCTTCGTGCCGAAGAACGACTTCGCCGCCTTCATCGAGAGGCGCCGCGGGCGGGCGCTCCCCGAGGGCGAGGTGCTCGACAC
>DVMF01000068.1 GCA_018715125.1 Candidatus Coprousia avicola
ATCATGATCCTCACGCCCGACGAGACCCAGCCCAAGGTCTACGAGGACCACATCAAGGCGCACCTCAAGCCCGGCAACACGCTCGCCTTCGCCCACGGCTTCAACATCCACTTCGGCTACATCGTGCCGCCCGAGGACGTCAACGTCATCATGTGCGCGCCCAAGGGCCCCGGCCATATCGTGCGCCGTCAGTTTACCGAGGGCTCCGGCGTGCCTGACCTCGCCTGCGTGGCGCAGGATGCGACCGGCAACGCGTGGGACATCGCGCTCGCGTACTGCTGGGGCGTGGGCGGCGCCCGCTCGGGCATCATCAAGGCCACCTTCAAGGAGGAGACCGAAGAGGACCTCTTCGGCGAGCAGGCCGTGCTCTGCGGCGGCCTCGTGGAGCTCGTGAAGGCCGGCTTCGAGACCCTCACCGAGGCGGGGTATCCGCCCGAGCTCGCCTACTTCGAGTGCTACCACGAGATGAAGATGATCGTGGACCTCATGTATGAGAGCGGCATCCACTTTATGAACTACTCCATCTCCAACACGGCCGAGTACGGCGAGTACTACGCCGGCCCCAAGGTCATCAACGCCGAGTCCCGCGCCGCGATGAAGGAGATCCTCGCCCGCATCCAGGACGGCTCGTTTGCCCAGGAGTTCGTCGACGACTGCGCGAACGGCCACAAGAAGCTGCTCGAGGAGCGCGAGAAGATCAACGAGCACGAGATCGAGAAGGTGGGCGAGAAGATCCGCTCGATGTTCACCTGGATCAAGAAGTAGCGGTCGGCGCGTCGCCGTGCGATGCGCAATCCGATGTGTGGTAGCGGGGTCCGGGGCCGGCGCGGTTGCGCTCCTCGGGCCCCGTTTTCGTGCCGTCATGGGTGTCGAGGCGGTCCCGCTGCCATCGATCTGAGTGAAAAATCGAGCCGAGGCTTACAGCGCGATGACCCGCACGGGGCTGCCGTGGTCGCGCAGCAGCTCAACCAGATCGCGTGTGGCGAGCAGCACCGTCGCCGTGTTGTCGCATGGGTGCACCGCAACGCGCCCGCGGTCCCAGAGCGCCTGGTCGATGACGACCTCGACGGTGTGCGCCGCGTCGTTGAGCGCGCCGAGCGGCGTCACCGACCCGGGTGTCAGACCGAGCTTTGCCAAGAGGTCCGCTTCCGATGCGAACGAGAGCCGCCGCGACCCGATGCGCGCCTGGATCTCTTTAAGCGAGACGCGCTTCTCTTCCGGCAGGCTCACCAGGTAATACGCGCGCTTCTTGTCGTCGCGCAAAAAGAGGTTCTTGGCGCCGTACTCATGATGGGGGATGCCGAGCGCCCGCACATCCGCCACGGTGAACACAGCCGGGTGCTCGGTCAGCTCAAAGGGAATGCCCTCGCGTGCGAGCAGTTCGAGGACCTCTTGCTTACCCTCCATGGTGGCGCTCCGTTCGACGTGGCTTGCGTGCGCTGGCGCGCCTCTATGGTAGCCGATAGGGGGCCGATGGGGGTGCACGGGCGCGTCGCGACGGCGGCGCCGCGCCCGCGATGGCGCTAGACTCTTGCGAGGCATGAAGATATGTTTGCCGCGCTGCAAACGATGGGAAGGGGAGCATGATGAGAACAGAGCGGGTGCGGGCCCTGGTGTTTACCGGGGCGGGTACGACGCGGACGGTAGCCGAGCGGTTTGTGGCCGCCACGGGGCTCGCGGGCGAGGTGATCGACATCACGCCGCAGGCGTCCGGGGTGCCGGCACTCGGCCCCGGTGACCTCGCGGTTATCGCCGTGCCCTCCTTTGGCGGTCGCGTGCCGGCGCCGGCGGCGGCGAAGCTCTCGCAGCTGCCCGAGGCGCCGGGCGTGCCGGCGGTGCTGCTGGTGACCTATGGCAACCGCGCCGTGGACGACACCTTTATCGAGCTCGCGGACATCGTGCGCGACCGCGGTCTTCTGCCGGTGGCGGGGGCTGCGGTGGTGGCGCACCACTCGCTCATGGTCGACGTGGCGATAGGCCGCCCCGATGCGGAGGACCTCTCCGTGGTGGACGCGCTCGCGCGCGATACGGTGGCGCGCCTTGCCAAGGCGGCGTCCGCCGGCGAGGCGGCGCTCGCGGAGGTGCCGGGCAGCCGGCCGTACCGCGCGTACGGCGGCGTCGCGTTTCATGCGGCGGCGGACCCGGGGCGCTGCATCGCCTGCGGGGCGTGCGCGGAGCTGTGCCCCACGGGCGCGATCGACCCTGCCGCCCCGGCTGTGACGGATACGGCGCGCTGCGTCACCTGCCTGCGCTGCGTGGCCGTGTGCCCGGCGGGCGCCCGTGCGGTCGACGGGGGCGAGGAGCTCGTCCGGGCACGGGCCGCCTTCGCCGAGCGCCTGGCGCCGCGCCAGCCCTCGTATACGCTGTAGGGAAGAGGCGCCGACGGGCCTCTGCGCTCGGGGGCGACGCCCCCGTCGAGGCGACGGGGCGCTTGCAAGGTTAACAATTGGTGACGCCCCCGTGCGCGCCCGCGTCTTGTCTATCATGGACAGCACCCGGCCGTAAGGGGGTTTGCCCGCTGCAAGGCATGCGGCCGGTGGGAGAAGTATCCGTCTTCGTACGAAGGAGCTCGCACCATGAAGCGACTCAAGACCATTGGCGCGGCGCTCGCCACGGGGGCGCTCGCCCTCGCGCTTGCAGCCTGCGGCGGAAACGGCGGTACGGTAGAGGGTTCGTCCTCGGCGGGCGACGCGGCTACCGGATCCACGTATAAGATCGGCGTCCTGCAGCTCACCGAGCACGCGGCGCTCGACGCGGCCAACGAGGGCTTCGTCGCCGCGCTCGACGACTCCGGCATCGACTACACCATCGACCAGCAGAACGCGCAGAACGACCAGCCCACCTGCCAGACCATCGCCTCCAAGCTCGTGAACGACGGCGACGACCTCATCCTCGCCATCGGCACCCCGGCGGCCCAGGCGGTGGCTTCCGCCACGACCGATATCCCCATCATCGGCACCGCCATCACCGACTTCGCCGAGTCCGGCCTCGTGGCCGACAACGAGGCGCCCGGCGGCAACGTGACGGGCACCTCCGACCTGACGCCCGTGGCGGACCAGATCGACCTTCTGCAGGAGCTTCTGCCCGACGCCCAGACCGTCGGCCTGCTCTACTGCACGGCCGAGGCGAACTCCGAGGTCCAGATCGCGATGGCCGAGGAGGCGCTCGACGCCGCCGGCATTGCCCACGAGCGCTACACCGTCTCGAGCTCCAACGAGATCCAGCAGGTCGTCGAGTCGATGGTGGGCAACGTCGACGCCATCTACACGCCGACGGACAACACCATCGCCGCCGGCATGTCGACGGTCGCCATGGTCGCCAACGAGCACCAGCTGCCCGTCATCGTGGGCTGCGACACGATGGTGGAGGACGGCGGACTCGCCTCCTACAGCATCAACTACTACGACTTGGGGTACAAGGCGGGCCAGATGGCCGTGCGCATCCTCACCGAGGGCGCCGACCCGGCCGAGATGCCCATCGAGTACCTCGAGGCAAGCGACTGCCAGCTCATCGCCAACCAGCAGACGGCCGATGAGGTGGGTGTCGATATCTCGGGTCTTGAGGACGCCGAGATCGTCTAACCGAGCACACGGCGCGCATCCCGCGCGCACAACGAAAGGATATGTATCATGAGCACGATGATGAGCCGACGCCGTTTTGCCCAGGGCGTCGCAGGTACCGCGGCGGTCGCGGGCGTGCTCGCGCTTGCCGGCTGCACGGATGAAACCGCGCAGGGGAGCGGGTCTGCCGCCGCGGCGGGCGCCTCCTACTCGATCGGCGTCCTGCAGCTCACCGAGCACGCGGCGCTCGACGCGGCCAACGAGGGCTTCGTCGCCGCGCTCGACGACTCCGGCATCGACTACACCATCGACCAGCAGAACGCGCAGAACGACCAGAGCGCCTGCCAGACCATCGCGGCCAAGCTCGTGAACGACGGGTGCGACCTCATCCTCGCCATCGGCACCCCGGCGGCGCAGGCGGTGGTGGGCGCCACGGAGGACATCCCCGTGGTCTGCACCGCCATCACCGACTTCGCCGCATCCGGTCTGGTGGAGAGCAACGACGCCCCCGGCGGCAACGTGACGGGCAGCTCCGACATGAACCCGGTCGCCGACCAGATCGACCTTCTGCACGAGCTTCTGCCCGACGCCCAGACCGTCGGCCTGCTCTACTGCACGGCAGAGGCGAACTCCAAGATCCAGATCGATATGGCTCAGGAGGAGCTCGCCGGGCTGGGGCTCGAGGGCGCCGAGTACACCGTCTCGAGCTCCAACGAGGTGCAGCAGGTCGTCGAGTCGATGGTTGGCAAGGTTGACGCCATCTACACGCCGACGGACAACACCATCGCCTCGAGCATGAGCACCATCGCCATGGTGGCGAATGAGAACAAGATTCCCACCATCTGCGGTGAGGTGGCGCATGTCGAGGCGGGCGGTCTGGCCTCGCTCTCCATCAACTACGAGGAGCTCGGCCGCCGCGCGGGCGAGATGGCCGTCGAGATCCTGACCGAGGGCGCCGACCCGGCGGAGATGCCCATCGTCCAGATGACCGCCGCCGAGTGCGACCTCGTCTACAACCAGCAGACCGCCGACGAGATCGGCGTCGATGTCTCGTCGCTCGCGGCCGACGGCGGCACAGACGTGAGCGCTGCGTAGCGTCGCTGAGCGTTTCCACTCCATTACCAACAGGGTCCCGGTGGCATGCCGCGCGGGACCCTGTTACACTATGAAGCCATCTGCGCCCCGGCGGCACGCTCCGCTGGGGCACATTTGGCTCGAGACGTAGGGGCGCACCGGCGTCCCGGCAGGTATAAAGGAGGAGTCACGATGGGACTCGCGCTACTGGGTGCCGTATCCCAGGGCATTCTTTGGGGCATTATGGTGCTCGGGGTGTTTATCACCTACAAGCTGCTCGACATCGCCGACTTGACGGTCGACGGCAGCTTCGCTCTCGGCGGCTGCGTGTGCGCCGTCATGGTTGTGGGTGGGACGGATCCGCTCGTCGCCATCATCGTCGCGATGGTGGCGGGCATGGTCGCCGGTGCGGTGACGGGCTTTCTGCACACCGTGTTCGAGATTCCCGCGATCCTTGCCGGCATCCTGACGCAGATCGGTCTTTGGTCCATCAACCTGCGCATCATGGGCAAGTCCAACACGCCGCTCCTGAAGAACGACACCATCTTCAGCTCCGTTACCGATGCGACGGGCCTCTCGTCGAGCGTGGGAGCCATCATCGTCGGCCTGGTGGTGGCTGTCGTGATCATCGTCGCCCTCTACTGGTTCTTTGGCACCGAGATCGGTTCTGCGTGCCGCGCCACGGGCAACAACGAAAACATGGTGCGCGCCCTCGGCGTCAACACCAAGGTCACCAAGATGATCGCCCTCACGCTCTCCAACGGTCTCGTGGGCCTCTCCGGCGGCCTCATCTGCGAGAGCCAGAAGTACGCCGACATCGGCATGGGCACGGGCGCCATCGTCATCGGGCTGGCCGCCATCGTCATCGGCGAGGTGCTCTGGCGCGTGCTGCCGGGCGCGAAGCTCCACGCCTTCGGCGGGCGCCTCACGTCTGCCGTGGTCGGCTCGGTCGTCTACTTCCTCATCCGCGCCCTGGTGCTGCAGATGGGCATGGACGCCAACGACATGAAGCTCCTCTCGGCCATCATCGTGGCGCTCGCGCTCTGCGTGCCCGTGGTGTGGGAGCGCTACCAGCTCCGCCGTGCCTACAGCCGCGCATCGCGCGAGCTGGCCGAGCCGGATACCCAGACCGCGGAAGGGGGGCGCTAGGCGATGCTGACCCTAAGCCACGTCTCGAAGACGTTCAACGCCGGCACCATCAACGAGAAGCGCGCGCTCATCGACTGCAACCTGCATCTCGCCCCCGGCGACTTCGTGACCGTCATCGGCGGCAACGGCGCCGGCAAGTCGACGCTCATGAACATGGTCGCCGGCGTGTACCCCATCGACGCGGGCACCATCACGCTCGACGGGCAGAACATCTCGCGCCTTTCGGAGCCGGCGCGCGCCAAGTACCTCGGGCGCGTGTTCCAAGACCCCATGATGGGCACGGCGGCCGACATGCAGATTATCGAGAACCTCGCCATGGCGAAGCGCCGCGGGCACGCACGCACCCTCGCATGGGGCGTTACGCGCGCCGAGAAGGATGAGTATACCGAGCGCCTGCGGGAGCTCGGCCTCGGGCTCGAGAAGCGGCCGACCGCCAAGGTGGGCCTGCTCTCCGGCGGCCAGCGCCAGGCGCTCACGCTCCTCATGGCTACGCTCACCGAGCCTAAGCTGCTGCTGCTCGACGAGCACACCGCGGCGCTCGACCCCAAGACGGCGGCCAAGGTGCTCGACCTCACGAGCAAGATCGTGGCCGAGAAGCACCTCACCACGCTCATGGTGACGCACAACATGAACGACGCCATCCGGTTGGGCAACCGCCTCATCATGATGCACGAGGGCCGCATCATCTACGACGTGGCGGGCGAGCAGAAGCGCGCGCTCACCGTGCGCGACCTGCTGCAGAAGTTCGAGGAGGTCTCGGGCGGCGAGCTTGCAAACGACCGCATGCTGCTGTCCTAGCCATGCCGGCGCGGTGCCGGATGAGAATCGGTCTGCTATAGAAAACGGCGCCCCGCGGGGCGCCGTTTTTGCAAGGTGCGCTTCTTTGTGAGGGGCTATGCGGTGAGGTAGCGGGCGCGGAGCGTGGCGATGTCGTCCGCCGTCACGCCGAGGGCGTCGCGGAGGTATCCGTCGATGCCGCCCCAATCGCGGTCGAGCGCCTCGAGCGCGGCGTGGAGCGAGCCGTGCGCCGCGGGGAAGTCGAGCGTCACCTCGAGCGGGGCGTAGAGGTTCGTGGCGAGGTAGTCGGCCTCGATGTCCTTAGGCGCGACGCCGAGCGCGTGCTCCACGAGGACCGACGCCATGCCGCAGCGGTCGCGGCCGACGGAGCAGTGCCAGAGCGCGGCGCCCTCCTCGGTTGCGAGCAGCTCTTGGAAGAGCAGGCGGTACCCCGCGATGCCTCCCGGATTGTTGACGATGAAGGGGTAGAACGTCTGCATCAGGCTGAAGCGGTCACCGGTCTCCTCTGCCGCGCGAAACGCCGCCTCCGCGCGATCGTGCTCCTCCTGCGTGATGCCCTCGGTGCGCTCGGGCAGAATGTTCGCCCGGACGTAGCGGGCATGCGGCAGCGCGTCCATGGGGTCGGGGCGCTCGGCGAGCTCCTCGTCGTTGCGCAGGTCGACGACGAGCGCGAGGTGGTAGGAGCGGTCCAAGAGGGCGAGGTCGGCGTCGCTGGCAAACCCGAGGGCGCCCGAGCGCAAAAGGAGCCCCGCCTTGATGGCGCGCCCGTCGGCGCCCCTCATCCCGCCGAGGTCGCGGGTGTTGGGCAGCTTCTCAAAGGCGATGCGCCCGTATCCCTCGCGGCCGGTGGGGCCGGGAAGCGCGGGGCGCTCGACGTAGGCGGGCAGGTTCTCGGTGAGGCCTTCGATCACAGGCGGACTCCTTTTCAGCATCGTTCGCACGCACTGCTCCCTATTGTGCCACCCCGTTCGGTCGGGATTGTTAGGGAATCGTATGGAATGGCAAGACGCCTCCTTTGGCCGACGGCGCGGCTAGGGGAGGCGGGGGTCATTGGTATGATAGGGGCGAGGTTCGTATATTGGCTGCGGCACGAGGAGGCCCGACATGAAACTGTGGGACAAGATCAGAAAAGCGGGGGCGGGCGCGACGGAAAGCGCGCGTCCCGAAGAGGCGACGTTTGCCGTGCGCCCCGATACGGTGTATGCGCCCATCTCGGGCGTGCTCATGAGTATCGAGGAGATCAACGACGAGGTCGTCTCCTCCAAGCTGCTCGGCGAGGGGTACGGCATCCTGCCGGTGGGCGACACCATCTACGCGCCGGCCGAGGGGCGCGTGACCATGACGACGGTCACCAACCATGCCGTCGGCATGCTGACGACCTCCGGCATCGAGGTCATCATCCACATCGGTCTCGGCACGGTGGCCCTCAACGGCAAGGGCTTCACCTGCCACGTCAAGCAGGGGGACGAGGTGCGCGCCGGCGTGCCGCTCATCACCTTCGATGACGCCGTCATCAAGGATGCGGGGCTCGAGGACGTCGTGACCGTGGTGGTCTCCAACGCCGACCGGGTGGGGCGCATCGAGCACGCCGGCGGTTCCAGCACGCTCATCGGCGACCGCCCGCTCGTGAAGATCGGCGACCCGCTGCTGGTGGTTGGCCGCTAGATAGGCCGCAGCACCCGATGCCGCCCCCGACGCATGGCCGTCGGGGGCGCTTTTGGTATGGGGCGGCGTGCCGGGGTCCCGCCTGCCTGCTATCATGGTGAGCGGTCAGTGTGCCCGCATACGACGGGCGAGGAAAGGAATCGTATGGAACGCACTAAGATCGCGCAGCTATATGCGGATGCCGAGACGCTCGGCGGCCAGACCGTTACCGTGGCGGGCTGGGTCAAGTCCGTCCGCGACATGAAGAACTTCGGGTTTGTGACGCTCAACGACGGCAGCTGCTTCAAGGACCTGCAGGTCGTGATGGTGCGCGATGCGCTCGCCAACTACGACGAGATCGCGCATCAGAACGTTTCGGCGGCGCTTGTCTGCACCGGCGTGCTGAAGCTCACGCCCGAGGCGCAGCAGCCCTTCGAGCTCACGGCGGAGACCATCGCGGTCGAGGGCCCCTCGGCACCGGATTACCCGCTCCAGAAGAAGCGCGCCACGGTAGAGTTTCTGCGCACCCAGCAGCACCTGCGCCCGCGCACGAACCTCTTCCGCGCCGTGTTCCGCGTGCGCAGCGTGGCGGCGGCGGCGATCCACACCTTCTTCCAAGAGCGCGGCTTTGTCTACGTCAACACGCCCATCATCACGGCGAGCGACTGCGAGGGCGCGGGCGAGATGTTCCGCGTGACCACCATCGACCCGGCGAATCCGCCGCTGGTGAGCGCCGACGAGGCCGCCGCATCGAACGGGACGCTCCGGGAGGGGGACGTCGACTGGAGCCGCGACTTCTTTGGCGTGCCGGCGTCGCTCACCGTTTCCGGCCAGCTCAACGCCGAGAACTTCGCCATGGCGTTTGGCGATGTCTACACGTTCGGCCCCACGTTCCGTGCCGAGAACTCCAACACCACGCGCCATGCGGCAGAGTTCTGGATGATCGAGCCCGAGATCGCCTTTGCCGATCTTGCCGACGACATGGACCTCGCCGAGGCCATGCTCAAGTACGTGATCCGCAAGGTGATGGCCGCCTGCCCCGATGAGCTCAACATGCTCAATCGCTTCGTGGACAAGGGCCTCCTCGAGCGGCTCGAGCATGTCGCGAGCTCCGATTTCGCCCGCGTCACCTATACGGAGGCGATCGAGATCCTGGAGGGTGCCGTCGCGGCGGGCCATGCGTTCGACTACCCTGTGAGCTGGGGCATCGACCTGCAGACCGAGCACGAGCGCTTCCTCACCGAGCAGCATTTCCAGCGTCCGACGTTTGTGACCGACTACCCCGCCGAGATCAAGGCGTTCTACATGCGTCTGAATGACGACGGCAAGACCGTCGCCGCGGCGGACTGCCTCGTCCCCGGCATCGGCGAGATCATCGGCGGCAGCCAGCGCGAGGAGCGCCTGGACGTCCTCGAGCGCCGTATCGCCGAGCTCGGCATGGATGCGAGCCAGTACCGGTACTACCTCGACCTGCGCCGGTACGGCACGTGCAAGCACGCGGGCTTCGGCCTCGGCTTCGAGCGCCTCGTCATGTACCTCACGGGCGTGGGCAACATCCGCGACGTCATCCCGCACCCGCGCACCGTGGGCAACGCCGAGTTCTAAAGGGCTGCGCATGGCGTACGATTTCACGACCATTATGGACCGCCGCGGCGAGGACGCCATCGCCGTCGACGGCCTTCTCGACGAGCCCTCGGGCTTCGCGCCCACCAAGCCCGCCGAAGGGTTCGACGCCATTCCCATGTGGGTGGCCGATATGAACTTCCCCGTGGTGCCCACGGTGACCGAGGCGCTCGTCGAACGTGCGCGCAAGCCGCACTTCGGCTACTTCAGCCCGCGCGACGAGTACTTCTCCTCCATCATCCGCTGGCACGAGACGCGCCACGGGGTCCGCGGCCTCGCGCCGGAGTGCATCGGGTACGAGAACGGGGTGCTCGGGGGCGTGGTATCGACGCTCGAGGCGTTTGCCCGCCCGGGGGACGCGGTGCTGCTGCACAGCCCGACCTACATCGGCTTTACCAAGAGCATCGAGAACGCGGGCTTTTCCATCGTACACTCGCCGCTCGTGAAAGACGAGGCCGGCGTGTGGCGGATGGACTACGCCGATATGGAGCGGAAGCTCGCCGACCATAAGATCCATGTGGCCGTGCTGTGCTCCCCGCACAACCCCTGCGGTCGCGTGTGGGAGCGCGCCGAGCTCGAGCGCGCCATGGAGCTCTACCAAAAATACGATTGCGTCGTCATCTCCGACGAGATCTGGTCCGACATCATCTTGCCGGGTCATACCCACACGCCCACGCAGTCCGTCTCGGAGGACGCGCGCAACCGCACCGTCGCCCTCTACGCACCGAGCAAGACGTTCAACCTCGCCGGCCTTGTGGGGAGCTACCACATCATCTACAACGCCTACCTGCGCGACCGCGTGCTCGCCACCTCATCGAAGGCGCACTACAACGAGATGAACGTGCTCTCGATGCACGCGCTCATCGGCGCCTATAAGCCGGAGGGCTACGCGTGGGTGGACGAGCTCTGCGAGGTGCTGGGCCAAAACGTCGACTGGGCGTGCCGCTTTATCGACGAGCACTTCGAGGGCGTGCAGGTCTTTCATCCTGAGGGCACCTACATGCTCTTCCTCGACTGCACGGAGTGGTGCGCCGCGCACGGGCGCGATGTTGACTGGCTGCTCGCCGAGGCTTGGCGCGTGGGTGTGGACTACCAGGACGGTCGGCCGTTCCTGGGGCCCTGCCACATCCGCGTCAACCTGGCGCTGCCGCTCGCACGCGTCCAGGAGGCGTTTGGCCGGCTCGACCGCTACGTGTTCAGCGCGTAAGGCCGATATAGCTCTCGAGTGCCGCGGCGTCGCCCGTGAAGTGGAAGGCGCGCATGCCCGCCACCTCGGCGCCGCGGCAGTTGTCCGCGTTATCGTCCACAAAGAGGCATTCTGCCGGCACGAGGCGATAGCGCGCGCAGAGGAGTTCGTAGATGGCCGGGTCGGGCTTCATGAGCTTCTCCTCCGCCGAGATGACGCGCCCCTTCATGAGGGGGTAGGCGGGGCAATGGCCGAGCTGCTCGTGCACGCGCGTACCGGCGTTGGAGAGCAGGTAGAGGTCGAAGCCCGCGGCATCGAGACGGAGCGCGAGGTCGTTTACCTCAGATAGAGGCTCGGAGTAGCGGGCCCAATGCGCGGCCATGTCATGGAGATTGGGCCAGAGCCGCCTCGGCAGATGCGCCTCGGCGATGCGCATCATGGTGGGGTAGCCGATGGTGCCGGAATCGAGCAGGGCCCACTCGCCGCGCCCAAAGTACGCCGCCTCAAGCAGGGCGGCGTCCTCATCGCTCGCCGCAAACTGCCGGGCAAAGTAGGGGCCGTCGAACGTCATGAGGACGTTGCCCATATCGAACACGATATTCTTGAGCGGCGCTGTCGTCTCGCGTGCCATAAGACCTCCCCGGTTTCGGTGCCTTGTCGGTACTGTACCCGCAACGGGCGCTTTGCTGCGTTTGCCGCAGAGGACAACCGCGCGCGGGTGTAATGAACATGTATGAATACATGTTCATGTGTAATTATGTCGCTCAGCGGGGAAAAGACAGGTATCATACGGTTAGTTTGATTTGGCTAACGAATGTGGGGGAGGGTCCCGGCGACGTTTGCCCGCCTCGCTGCGGGTGCGTCGCGAAGGGCCGGGGTCCGCGCGGCGCCCATCGCGCCCGCCGGCCCTTCGTTTAGGGGAGCCCGCCGCCATGAGGGGGACCGCCATGACGCTCGATGAGCTCGAGATAGGGAGAGACGCCGTTGTGGCGTCGGTGGATTGCGACGACCCGTCGCTTCGTCAGCACATCTTCGATATGGGGCTCACGCCCGGTATCGAGGTGACGATGATCAAGCTCGCCCCCATGGGCGATCCGATGGAGATCCGCCTGCGCGGCTACGAGCTCACCCTGCGCCGCGCCGACGCCGCCCGCATCAGCTTGAAAGACGTGCACGATGCGCACGACAACCCGCGCCGAGAGCTGCGCGGCGGGGAGACGGCGCACCCGGCGCTCGGCGAGGAGCCCGCGCGGCCCCGTCGGGAGGGCGCGGCGCTCCCGGAGGGAGCCCCCATCACGTTTGCGCTCGCCGGTAACCAGAATTGCGGCAAGACGACGCTCTTCAATCAGCTTACCGGTTCCAACCAGCATGTCGGCAACTTTCCCGGCGTCACGGTCGACCGCAAGGACGGTCAGATCCGCGGTCACGCCAACGCCCGCGTGACCGATCTGCCGGGCATCTACTCGCTCTCGCCCTATACGAGCGAGGAGGTGGTGAGCCGCCAGTTCATCTTGCAGGAGCATCCCGATGCCATCATCAACATCGTCGATGCCACCAACATCGAGCGAAACCTCTATCTGACGCTCCAGCTGATGGAGCTCGACTGCCCCATGGTGCTCGCCCTGAACATGATGGACGAGGTGGCGGCAAACGGCGGCACGGTCGACGTCAACGCGCTCGAGGCCGCCCTCGGCATCCCCGTCGTACCCATATCCGCGGCCAAAAACCAAGGTATCGACGAGCTCGTCGAGCACGCCCTGCATGTCGCGCGCTTCCGCGAGCATCCCGGTCGCGTCGATTTCTGCGCCGCCGACGGCCCCGACCACGGTGCGCTCCACCGCTGCATCCACGGCCTCATCCACCTCATCACCGATCACGCCGCCGCGGCGCAGGTCCCGGCGCGCTTCGCGGCGACCAAGCTCATCGAGGGCGACCGGCTCGTCACCGAGGCGCTCGCCCTCGACCAAAACGAGCTCGACGCCATCGAGCACATCATCTCCCAGATGGAGGAGGAGGCGGGTGCGGACCGTCTGGCGGCCCTCGCCGACATGCGCTTCAGTTTTATCGAAAGCGTGTGCGCGCGGTGCGTGGTGAAGCCTCATGAGAGCCGCGAGCACAAGCGAAGCGTTGCCGTAGACCGCATCCTCACGGGCAAGTACACGGCCATCCCGGTGTTCCTCGGCATCATGGCGCTCGTGTTCTGGCTCACGTTCGACGTGATAGGGCAGCGCCTCTCGGACCTGCTCGCCGCCGGTATCGATTGGTTCACCGGCGTCGTCGACGTGTGGCTCACCAACTTCGGCATAAACCCCGTGGTGCACGCCCTCATCATCGACGGCATCTTTGCCGGCGTGGGGAGCGTGCTCTCGTTTCTGCCCATCATCGTCGTGCTGTTCTTGCTGCTCTCCATCCTCGAGGACTCGGGGTATATGGCCCGCGTCGCGTTTGTGATGGACAAGCTGCTGCGCAAGATCGGCCTTTCCGGCAGGAGCTTCGTGCCCATGCTCATCGGGTTCGGCTGCTCGGTGCCGGCCATCATGGCGACGCGCACCCTGCCCTCCGAGCACGACCGCAAGATGACGGTCATGCTGACGCCGTTTATGAGCTGTTCTGCCAAGCTGCCGGTCTACGCCCTCTTCGCGGGGGCGTTCTTCCCCGAGGCGGCGCCCGCCGTCATGCTCGCGATGTATGTCATGGGCATGGTCGTGGGCGTGGCGGTGGCGCTCATCCTCAAGGGGACGGCCTTCCGCGGCGATCCGGTCCCCTTTGTGATGGAGCTCCCCAACTACCGCCTGCCCTCGGCGGTGACGACGCTCCGTTTGGCGTGGGATAAGGCCAAGGGTTTCGCCACCAAGGCGTTTACCATCATCTTTGTGGCGAGCGTGGTCATCTGGGTGCTGCAGACGTTCGATATCCGCATGAACGTGGTGTCCGACCAGGCCGAGAGCATGCTCGCCGGCGTGGGGGCGCTGCTCGCCCCCGTCTTCGCCCCGCTCGGCTTTGGCAACTGGATGGCTGCGGCGGCGCTTGCGGCCGGTTTTGGCGCAAAGGAGAACGTCGTCGCGACGCTCACGGTTCTCATGGGCGGCTCGACGGCGGCGCTCACCGGGCTCTTCACGCCGCTCACCGCGTTCGGCTTCCTTACGTTCACCCTGCTCTACACGCCGTGCGTGGCGGCGGTCTCGGCGGTAAAGAACGAGCTCGGCACCAAGATGATGTGGGCGGTCATAGCCATGCAGTGCGGTGTGGCGTGGGTGGTCGCGCTGCTGGTCCGTCTCATCGGGATGGCGCTCGGCCTCGCGTAGGCGCGCCCCTCGCCGCAGGGGCACCGGTGCGCACGGTGCCCCGCGTGACCCTGCCTCAAGGCAGATGTCCTCTCCCTACCGTTCACGGAGTATCTCCTACCGCTTGCACGGTCGTTACACGCCGGTTTTCTATTGGAAATAAAGGGCGGTAACGATAGATGCAAGCCTGCGGTGCGCATCGCCGTTGCGGGCCACCGTGGGCGGTGTGCTCGAGAGGAGGGCAATCATGATCCGTCTCGCTACTTCTGCCGATGGCGCTCGTGTGTTCCGACTGGTGTGCTGTGCCAAGGGGACACAATGCCCGTACCCGACCTTCGAGCGTGCCTACAGGGCGCTCCTCGGCTCGGCGCGCGATGTCAATCTCGTGGCCGAGGATGCCGAGGGGCGGGTCTGGGGGTTCATCTCGCTGCACGCGCAGAACCCCGAGGACGCCGATGACCCTATGGCCATTTCGCAGATAGTGGTATCGCCGCAGATGCACGGCATGCACGCGTGGCTCATCGCCCGCTCCTACCGGCTCGTCCATGCGCTGCGCCACTACGCGCGTGCCCTGGCGGCGGACGGCGGGCTCGATGACCGCGAGCTCCTCACCGCATAGTCCCCTCTGGCCTGCGATCGCCTACTTGACGGTGACCTGACAGCTTCGCATGGTTGCGAGCGCTGCGTCGTGCGCCGCCGGCGTCACGCCGGCGCAGAGCGCCGCATCCACGCTCACGGGCACCTCGGGGAGGACCGCCTTGATGAGAAGCGCGTTGGATACGACGCAGATGTCGGTGCACACGCCGACAAGCTCGATGCTCTCGATAGGGTCCGCCTCGTTTTGTTCGGCGAGCCAGCGCGCGAGCTCCGTCGAGCCAAACGTCGGCTTCTCAAAGGCGCGCGCCTCCCGTTCGCGCCGGACGCTGTCGAGGGCGGGGATGAGCTCCCAGCCCCGTGTGCCCTTGATGCAGTGGGGGACGGGCAGGTTCGCGCCCTCCTGGGTGTCGAGGTAGTCCTGCCCGTGCGTGTCGTAGGTAAAGACGACCTCGCCGTCGAAGGCGCGGGCCCTCTCGACCACGGCGCCGGCGATCGAGGCCGCCTCGGGCGTGCCGAGGGCGCCGTCCACAAAGTCGTTCTGCATATCGATGACGATGAGATACCGGTTGGCCATGAGGTCCTCCAAAGACGGGGGAGCGCGCCACTGCCGATGCGCATCCCGTGAAATGATGCCGCCGAGCGCGGCCGTTACCGCCATTCTACGGTACCGCGGGGCGCTTCGCGCTAAGATGGCGGCAGGCAAAACAGCGGTAACCGGAAAGGCGGGCGCACGCGGCGCCGGTGCGCCGTATGCGGCGAACGAGGGCGAGGGAGGGGCGGCATGGCGGTGTATCAGCACATCGACCACGGTTTCGAGCCGGTGTTCGACGCGCGTGCGCGCATCCTCATCGTGGGCTCGTTTCCATCGGTGCTCTCCCGTGCGAACAGCTTTTATTACGGCAATCCGCAGAACCGCTTCTGGCGCGTGATCGCGGCGGTTGTAGGGGAGCCGGTGCCGCCCCGCGAGGGGGAGCCGCAGGGGCCGTTCGCCACGCCGGCGACGCTCGCGGAATCCATCGGGGCCAAGCGCAGGCTTCTCATCGAGCACGGCATAGCGCTGTGGGACGTGATCGAGAGCTGCGACATCAAGGGCTCGTCCGATGCGAGCATCAAAAACGTGGTGCCTGTGCGCATCGAGCGCATAACCCAAGCGGCGCCCATCGAGCGCGTGTTTGCCAACGGCGCGACGGCGGGCCGTCTTTGGCACAGGTATCTGGAGGGGCGGACGGGGCTCGCGGCAGAGGTGCTGCCCTCGACGAGCCCTGCCAATGCGAGCTGGAGCACCGAGCGTCTGGTAGAGCGCTGGACGGCAGCGCTCGCGGTGTCCGACGGGCCCGGCGGCGCGCGCCCCGGCTGCCGGCGCTAGCCGCTTTTTCAGGGTTCGCCCGCACTTCCGTGGAGATGTGTGCACCCCGTGCGGCCCTTGACACAGCCCGCGTCATTTCCGATACTATGTCGCGTTAACGCACGATTCCGCTGCCAGAGACAGCCGGTGCCGCGGGGCCGCAAGGTTCCAACGCTCAAAGGGGCAACCCGCCAGCCGAGGTGGTTGAGAGCCAAGACTTGCTTCTCGCCCCCGTCGCTCTTGCAGCACGGGGGTTTCTTTTTTCGAGGCATCCCCGTCACGTCCTGCACGGGTCGTGCCCGGAAAAGAACGAGAAGGAGGTGTACCCATGCCCGCAGCATACAAAATCGAGAAGGTTGCCGAGATCGAGCAGCGTGTCGAGGCCAACAACGGCGTGTTTGTGGTGAACTACCGTGGTCTTACGGTCAAGCAGTCCGAGGATCTGCGCCACAAGCTCCGTGAGGCCGGCGCCGAGATGAAGGTCTACAAGAACAACCTCGTCCGTCTTGCCCTCAAGAACCAGGAGCAGCCGGAGATCGACGATATCCTCGTCGGCCCCGTCGCCTATGTGTTCTATGAGAACGAGCCGGTGGAGTCTGCCAAGGTCCTCAAGGAGTTTGCGCAGAAGTCCAAGGGTGTTCTCGAGATCCGCGGTGGTATCTCCGAGGGTAAGGCTGTCACGGCCGAGGAGGTCAACGCTATCGCCGACCTGCCGACCAAGGACCAGCTGCTCGGCCAGATCGCCGGTCTCATCAACGGCTTCGCCCGCGACATCGCCGTGTGCGTCAACGGCGTCTCTTCGGGTCTTGCTCGCCAGATCTCCCAGATCTCCGAGCAGAAGGCCGCCTAACAGGCGTCCCGCGCGGGCGACCGCGCATGTGGCATTCATGCCGCACCGTAGTTTTTAAGCTCCGCGCCACGGAGGCGCGGGAACCGAAAGGATTTGCACCATGGCTAAGCTTACCAATGAGGAGATCATTGAGGCCCTCAAGGAAATGACCCTTCTCGAGGCTTCCGAGCTCGTCAAGATGATCGAGGACACCTTCGGCGTGTCCGCCGCCGCTCCGGCTGCCGTCGTGGCCGCTGGCCCGGCTGCCGGCGCCGCCGAGGAGGAGGAGAAGACCGAGTTTGACGTCGTGCTCGAGGGCTTCGGCGACAACAAGATCCAGGTCATCAAGGTCGTCCGCGAGCTCACCAGCCTTGGCCTCAAGGAGGCCAAGGAGGTCGTCGAGAGCGCTCCGAAGGCCGTTCTCGAGGGTGTCAAGAAGGAGGACGCCGACGCTGCCAAGGAGAAGCTCGAGGCTGCCGGCGCTGCCGTCTCCATCAAGTAACTTCTTGCGGGTCTGGTACCTGCTCGCGGCCGCATAACACCGGCGGTCGTATACAAGGGGCCGAGGGCGATCGCCTTCGGCCCCTTTTTGCTGCCGAGCGAACGGACGCGGCGGGCGGAGCACATTTGGGGACGGGGTCGTTTTGTGCATGCGCATCCCCGCGCGGTTAACGGGAGCGCAGCGCCGTATAGGGGAGCGAGCGCTGAAGAAACTCCATGTTTTTGCGGTAGTCACGCGCAAACACGCAGCAAAAGAGCGAGTCGAGTACAAACTGTACGGCGATGTGGCTCGCAAACTGCGTGATGCGGTGCTGCAGGCTCTCGCGGTCGCTCACCATGAGGTAGGCGTCGAGACTCGGCAGCGCCCGGCGGGCTCGCTGCGAGCCCACCAGGATGATGGGCGTGCCCTGCTCCCTCAGTACCGAGATGATGCGCCGATAGCTTGCCTGCAGGCCCGAGTAGCTGATGATGATGGCCGTATGCGTCTTGTCCGAGGCGAGAGCGAGCCTGCTCATACGCTCGCCCGAGAGCGGGCAGACAGCACGTTTGCCGGCGGAGAGCAGCCGCTCCTCAAACATCTGCGCCGGGTAGACATTGTGCGAGCCAGTGTAGATCTCTACGCTTTTTGCCTGAGAGACAAGGCGAGCGGCTCGCTCGAGCTCGCTGGGCTCCAGGAGCTTTACCGTGTCGGCAACCGTGGTCTCGTAGAGCGTGGACATGTTGGTCACGATGGTGCGCTGGGCATCGCCTGGGGCAAAGGGAAAGTTCACATCGACCGTGGCAATCGGCTCGGGCCGCGTGGTCTGAATCTTACCCATCTCCAGTTTGAGTGCCTTAAAGCCGGAAAGGCCGAGCTTCTTGCAGAGGCGCTGGATGCTCGCTTTTGAGGTTGAGGTCGCCCGCGCGAGCCCCTCCAGCGTATAGCCGCCAAGGCGTGCGCCCAGGTCCAATACGGCGTGGGCGAGCTGGAGCTCGGTGGGGGTGAGGGTGTCCGCTTGGGCGATGCGCTCTTCGATGGTCATGGACGTTCCTCTCAAAATGCTCAAAACGATTCAATCTGAGTATAATCTAAGGCATATCTGTCCTAAAAAGATGCAGAACATCTCAGACTTGCTGCGCCGTGTGGACGCGACGGGCACACTGGAGATGTTCGGAAACGCGCGGCGCCGCACGGGGCCGCTGGGGCAGAAAGGACACCCACATGGCAGACAAGCAAGGCGTAAAGATCGTAACGATCGGCGGCGGCTCGAGCTACACGCCCGAGCTTATGGAGGGCTTCATCAAGCGCTACGACCGTCTGCCGGTGCGCGAGATCTGGCTCGTCGACATTGAGGACGGCCGCGAGAAGGTCGAGACCGTCGGTGCCATGGCGCAGCGCATGTGGGACGCCTCGCCCTACGACGTCAAGGTGCACATCTCCTTCGACCGTCGCGAGGCTCTGCCGGGCGCCGACTTTGTGACCACGCAGTTCCGCGTGGGTCTGCTGTACGCCCGTATCAAGGACGAGCGCATTCCGCTGTCCTACGGCATGCTCGGCCAGGAGACCAACGGCGCCGGCGGCATGTTCAAGGCCTTCCGCACCATTCCCGTCATCGGCCAGATCATCGCCGACATGCGTGAGCTCTGCCCTGATGCCTGGCTCATCAATTTCACCAATCCCTCCGGCATGGTGACCGAGGCCGCCATCAAGCACTTCGGTTGGAAGAAGACCATCGGCCTGTGCAACGTGCCGGTGGGCTCCATGATCAACGAGCCCAAGCTCATCGGCTACGAGGAGAACGACCCGCGCCTCACCTTCCGCTTCGCCGGCCTCAACCACTTCCACTGGCACCGCGTGTGGGACGAGAACGGCCGTGAGGTTACCCACGACATCATCAGCCACCTGAACGACCGCGACAACGGCATGCCCGCCAACATCGACGAGGTCGAGCTGCCGCTCGAGATGCTCCACTCCATGGGCATGATCCCCTGCGGCTACCACCGTTACTACTACATGCACGAGGAGATGCTCGCGCAGGAGGTCCGCGACTTTGGCAAGGGCGAGTGCCGCGCCGAGGTTGTCAAGCGCACGGAGGACGAGCTCTTTGAGCTCTACAAGGATCCCGAGCTCGACCACAAGCCCGAGCAGCTCGCCAAGCGCGGCGGCGCGCACTACTCCGACGCCGCCTGCGAGACCATCGCCTCCATCTACGGCGACACCAACACCCACATGGTCGTCTCCACACAGAACAACGGGGCGGTGCCGGACCTCGCCCCCGATTCGATCGTCGAGGTCTCCGCGCTCATCGGCCGTCACGGTGCCGAGCCGCTTGCCTGGGGTCCCATGCCCAGCCAGGAGCGCGGTTGGCTGCAGTGCATGAAGGCCATGGAGGAGTGCGTCATCGAGGCCGCCATCACGGGTGACTACGGCCGCGCGCTCGAGGCGTTCTGCTTGAACCCGCAGGTGGAGAACGGCAAGAAGGCCCAGTGCGTCCTGAACGAGCTCCTTGTGGCGCACGAGAAGTACCTGCCGCAGTTTGCCGAGAAGATCGCCGAGCTCAAGGCCGCTGGCGTGACGGTCACCGACGAGACCGCCGCCCGTCTGGTGGCTGAGGGCAAGTAGCGGCAGCGCGAGCGCGACTGTACCCTGCGCCCCGACATAGCGCATCCCTCTTCTGGACGCGCCCGTCACGTTGGCGGGCGCGTTTTTCATCACCTTCGGGCTCCGAGCGGCGGTGGACGGTTGCTCGGACGCGGTGGATGGCGGCAACCTTACCCAATCCTGATGGTACGCTCACACAAACCGGTGAGTTGCGGGGTAATCCTGATACCAAAGAGGGGGTTACTTGGAAGGCCCGCGACGCCCGGGGCGCCGCGCCCGAGGGAAGGAGCGACCATGAGCTGGTTCGATAATCTGGTTGGTGAGCGCGAGAGCGAGTTCACGGGGCTCAAGGGCGCCATCCTCCGGTATGCGGGCAACGCTTACACGCTCGTGCTCGTAGGCCTCTTCTTCCTGGCGTTCGCCGAGGCGTATCCCGCCGCGGCCGTGCCCCTGCGCATAGCCGCTGGCATCTCCTTCGTGCTCGCAGTGATCATCCGTCCTCTCAAGACATGGCTGCGCGACCGCCAGAGCGTCGGCGCCTCGCGCGGGTGATCTATCGCGCGGTTGTGACGGCCTGAATTTCCGCCATGCGTCTTGCCGGGCATGGCTGCGAGGGCGCGCGTCGTCATGACGTGCGCCTTTTGTGCGCGCCGAAGTTCTAGCGGTCCGGCGCGGCTGAAGCCCCTAAACTGAATGGTCGCCGCCGGAAGGCGGCTTGTTTGAGAAGGCCGGAAGGCCCCGATGGCGCGGAAGCGCCCAGATGACGCGCCGAGGCGGCGCAGAAAGTGGAAGGTCTGTATGGACGAGATGAACGAGACGATGAACGAGACCGTAGACGAAGCGATCGAGACGCCGGCTGCCGAGGTTGAGGCCACCGAGGTTGAGGCTGCCCCGGCTGAGGTCGCTGCCGAGACCGTGGTTGCCGAGGCCGATGACGCCGAGGCCGATGATGCCGCAGAGGATGCGGAGAAGAAGGACGTTCCCGAGGACCTGGACGGCCAGCTCCTCGATAAGCTCAACCGCGCGGCGCGCCTGATGCGCAACCGTCGCAGCGCGCTCGAGCAGGAGGCCGAGGTCGATCGCGAGCGCAACGACAACCTCATGCGAGCCCTCAAGCTTCTGGAGCTCAAGCCCCGTATGGAGCAGAAGGAGATGGCCGACCTCATGGGCATGCGCCTGCGCGAGCTCAACGGCATTCTCGCCGAGGCTGAGAAGCACGACATCGTGGGCCGCATCGAGCCCGAGGACAACGATATGCGCGCCGTGGTGGTCTTTGCGAGCGAGGACGCCGAGGAGCTTGCCAAGGCGCAGGGCGAGAAGCGCAAGAAGTACATCCCCACGCTCTCCTCTGAGGACGCCGTCGCGCTCCTCGAGATGCTCGATAAGGTAATCGACCCGCTCGTGGGCATGGGCCTCGATGAGGACCGCGGTCCGCGCGGCGGCTTCGGCGATCGTGGCGGCCGCGGTGGCGATCGTGGCGGTCGTGGTGGCTTCGGCGACCGTGGTGGGCGCGGCGGCGACCGTGGCGGCCGCGGTGGCTTCGGCGGTGGCCGTGGTGGCGATCGCGGTGGCCGTGGTGGCTTCGGCGGTGGCCGTGGCGGCGACCGCGGTGGCTTCGGCGGTCGCGGTGGCGATCGTGGCGGCCGTGGCGGCTTCGGCGATCGTGGCGGTTCGCGCGGCGGTTTCGGTGGCCGTGGCAACGATCGCGGTGGCCGCGGCGGCTTCGGCGATCGCGGTGGGTTCCGCGGCTAAACGCACAAGCCCCCGAGCGCTCGCAATGAGCGCGCTCATCATCCAGATGAAAAAGAAAGGCGCCTTACGGGGCGCCTTTCGCATGATATGCGGAATACGGTGCGGGCGGATGGCCTGCATCGCGACGCAGCGCTCTGCTATGGGCGAGCGGCGCCGCGCTACATGCTATTCACCGCCAAAGATCTCCATGATGTCCGACAGCGCGGAGATGGGGCTCGACTTCTTCTTTTTATGCTCCTTGTAGTAGCGCTCCTCCTCGCGTTTGCGATCGTAGGAGCGCTCCTCGCGCCGACGGTCGTCTGCGTGCTCACGGCGCTCTTCCTCATAGTAGGCGCTACGGGCGCCCTGTGCGCGCTCGATGATCTTGTCAAGTTCGCCGCGGTCGAGCCAGATGCCGCGACACTCGGGGCAGTAGTCAACCTCGACGCCGTTCTTCTCGGTCATAAGCAGCGTCACGTCTTTGCAAACCGGGCATTTCATGGGTGCCTCCTGTTCGTAGGGCGGATGTGCATGTGTTCGCATATGCCCCAGCCGCGCACGGGCTATTCCTCGCTCGGCAAGCGGTGCCAAACGAGCGGGGAGCGGGTATCATCGGGTCATCGTCGATGTGGAGGTGGCCCGTGAGAACCTTTATCGCCATCGAGGTACCTTGCGATTTTGGAGATGAGCTGGCGCACCTGTCGCGGCAGCTGGCCTGTACGGTCCCCGGGCGCTTCATGCGACGGGAGACCTACCATCTCACGCTTGCGTTTTTGGGCGAGATAGGCGAGATGGAATCGCATCTGGTCATCGAGGCGATGGACGAGGTGGCAGAGGACGGGCGCCCCCTCGGGCTCGCTCCTACGGGCTTGGGCACGTTCGGCAAGCCTGCCGACTGCACGGTCTGGGTCGGTATATCGCCTGCACCGGAGCTGATGGGGACGGCAGCGGACTTGCGCCGTGCCCTCACCGAGCGCGGTATCGCCTTCGATACAAAGCCGTTTCGCCCCCACATCACACTGGCGCGCCGCGCCAAGTTGCCGCGCGGCACCCTTCCAGCGCTCGATTTTCCCGAGGCCGCACAGGCTCAGCACATGACGTTCTACAAGAGCACGCTTTCCGCGGAGGGCGCAACCTACAAGCCGCTCTACAGCGTGGACCTGGAGCAAGGGAGTCGGAAGCCGCTATGTAACAAAGAAGGGGGCAGGATGCACTAACCGAGTTGGTAATGCGCGGTCATAGCTTTGCCGATTCTATGGGGAATGCCGGTGACGAGGGCGTTTCCCATGCAGAACGCTCGTTGACCGTCTGTCATTCCCGTATTGGTCCATCCTTTGGGAAAACCCTGCAGCTGGTCGAGCTCGTCAGGGACTAGACGGCGATAGCGGCCATCGGGCAGCTGGATGACATGTTTGAAACGAGAAGCGCCCCTACCTCCCTCGCCAGTAAGAATAGTTCTCGAGGGTCTATCGAGGGGATCGGGGAAGGCCATCGCTCCTTCCGAGTAGTGATAGGCGAATCCGGTGCTCTTGTTTACTCGCTCCTCTTTTTTCGCACCCTTCAGATATTCCCAGCGCGATAACTGCTGTTCATCAATGAAATACTCCTCGGGCACTTCTGAGAGGGGGACGAGAACGTCGCCCAGGGTCTTCGAGTCTCCGTCGTATTTCTCGGTGAAATTCGCCGTCAGTACGTGCCCATCCTGCATAGCACCGCCGCTTCTAAACGGTGAGGTTTTGAATCCCCTGCCGAAGTGCTCGGAGTTGTCAAATGGATCGCTGGCTAGGGAGAAGCTGGACTCCTCCTCATCCCAGATCGCAGGAAATGCCTCGCTCATAACTCCTTCAAGGAGCAGCTCGTGCAAATCTCGCTTCTCTGCATCGAGCTCGCAGAAGATATAGACACGCTTTCTCCTCTGGGGATAACCATAAGCGGAGCTATTAACTACGCGCCATTCGACGGTGTAGCCGTAAGAAGCTAGGCACGAGAGAATAATGGCAAAATCGCGACCGCGCTGCTTTGCGGGGCTCTTAAGAAGCCTGTCAACATTTTCAAATAGTGCAAAGCGCGGATGCTTGAGCTCAAGAAACCGGCAGATTTCCCACCAGAGAACGCCCTTCTTGCCTTCAATTCCGCTTGCTTGTGAAAGGGGGCGAGCGACGGAGTAGTCTTGGCAGGGGAAGCCGCCCACTACCATATCAATATCTGGAATAGCTCTTGCGCCAGAACTCGCCTCATCAAGAACAACGGAGATATCTTGATTGACTAGCTCTGGAGTCGGGAATCGGTCCCTATAGCAACGTGCGGCAAACTGACGGGCATCAGAGCCTTGGGGCTCCCATTGATTTGCCCAGATTGTTTCAAACGGACCAGAAGGGTCCATGTGGAACTGAGGATAGCGCGGGTCATCATAGCCCTCAAGGCCAAGCCTGAACCCTCCGACCCCCGCAAAAAGCTCTGCAACCTTTATCTTGTTTGACACGTTTCTCCTATCGCTGCTGTGTCAAATGGCCCTGTGAAGTGTATGCGAGCGGGGGAGAAAGATCAATGGTTGACTTCAAAGCCCGCGCGAATAACAGAATGACGGTTGGCTTCTATATGTACTCGTAGCTGCCTAGCTGCCGCGCCACCCAAGTGCCTTTCACCCAGATGTTCTGGCGGTACATGCGCACGCCGTTAATCACGAGGGTTTTATCACTTGCATCTCTCCCAGATCCGCGCAAGAAGAGAGTGCCGTCTTTAGATTTGGGCCAGTTTGGAGCGCTCATGGGCATTTTTGTTTTTGGCGCGATTCGCTGATTGCCTCTCGAGTCAAGAACGGGCATGTCGATAAGCTTGTCTGAGAAGACTATGTTGCGGATATCTTGCCAAAGCTTTCTTGCATCTTCTTCTAGTTCCCCCAGCCAAAGGCGTTTAAAGCCGAGGAACCGATTGTTGGTGCGGTCTGTTTCCCCTGGCGCTTCTTCATACACCGCGCAGATAATGGTCGTGTCAATGAAGAGCGATCCTAAGGATGAATCCTCGAAGGTGGCTTCGCGGTCCAAGAGGTCGTCGAAGTCTAGGGTGGGTTCAAGTTTTAGGTCTTCGGTTCGCTTGCCTTTTGTAGTAAGGGTTACATTGCAGCAGGTAATGGATGATTTGCTAAACAGCTCTATAGAACTAACTTTGCCGGCCTTCTTTGAGAAGAGGCGCACAAGAATCATCTCTGTTAGAGATTTTGCTTCCCGTCCATTGCCGGCGAGTGGAATGTGCATGTCGGCTGCGATGTCACGAATCGTCTGCCCTCCATATCGTAGCCGCATGATATTAAGGCTCCTGTCCAAATCACCCATCGAGGTGATCCGGGGACTGTCTATGCCCTGGGAGCCGAAGTGCGATGCGGCGATGGCGGTGACGAACGAGTTTTTGAACCGGAATCGTGGCGAGTGAGGGTATTTTGGTGCGGTGTCCAGGTAGAGTAGCTCAGGGTTGATAAGGGTCGAGAGCTGAGGAAGGAGCTCTTCTCTGTCGCCTTGCAGTGCGTGTCTGACAAAGTCGCGGATTTGTGTCCAGTCGTTTTTCAGCCTCTCGATGTCAAGTTCGGTCCAGACGTGAAAATCATAGCCCTTGACTTCAAATGTGGCGTATTGCGCGAACTTGACCCCCTTACCGGGCCGTACGTAAAGATAGTAGATGATGAGCAGATGCTCGGCTTTCTCCCAGAATGCCGACGTGTAGAACTCTTCACCAATTATCTCGTTGGGCGAAACCGCGGTAATCGACATGGGTTCTTTCGCTCTCCAACCTCGCTTGCTTCGCGGCGAAGCTATGAGACCGGTTACTTTTAACTCTGTTGGAATGCCATCAACCAACAGGTCTGGTCTCTGATCGGGGTTTGCAGGATAGCCGATTACGCTTTGCTCCAGCACATTGCCGAGGCGCCCCTTGTTTTTTGCAGAGCTTGCCAGGGCGTTCGCGCTGTCGAACTCGCCGAAAGCCTTTCCGACGATGGCGTTTAACAGAGTGACGAGATTGGCTTTGCTGATTCTAAACGGTTCGCCTGCCATATATCCCCCTCGTGCGGTCGCTATCATCTGCTAGAGCAATTCTCTCATCTTGTGCGGACATTGAATGCCGTCGTGCTCGCAGCGCTCCTGTCGCTAAACATTATGTGCTTTCAAGAGGGGGCCAAGTCCATGTATTGTATCTGGCCAAGCGGCATTGCTGAGGTAGCACTCAGTCCTGCTTGTCGCAAGAATAACCTGTTTGCTGGGAAAGCATATCCTTGCATATTCGGATTATGTTGGCGGCTACGCAGTCAACGATTTGCTAGACATACTCAGCTGCGAGACATTGCATGGAACGAGGAATCTCGTTTTTCTCGGTCGACGAGAGCATGCCCGTGCTTGCCATTTCTTTGTCCGCACGACGTCATATGCTGGTTGCAGCAGAAGGACACGGCTTAAAGCCGCGTCAGAGGTTGCGGGGAGGCAGCTATGTATGAACCGTCGCGTGTGCTCGCATCGTTCCATATCGCGGGTTTTCAATTCGGAGAAGGGGCGTTGGTGCTCGACCATCTCAAGCCGGGAGCGCGTCTTGAGATGGTCGCCGAGTCAGATAACCCGCATGACTCCTCGGCCATCGCGCTGTATTTTGAAGGGAAACGCCTCGGCTACATTCCTGCTGACCACAATGAGTATTTCGCCATTATGCTGCACTACGGGCACGCGGATGCGTTCGAGTGCATCGTGCAGCAAGTAGCACCGGATCGGAGCCCGTGGCATCAGGTGCGCGCAGCGATTTACGTGGCAGACGCGAGGTAGGGCGCACGCGGCCTTCGATAGCAGAGGGCCCGCATCGTTGCCGATGCGGGCCCTGAGACGTCGATAATTGGGAGCGCTTACCAGATGCCCAACAGGTGCTGCATGCCCAGGCTCACGGCTGCGATGCCAACCCAGCAGCAGAATCCCATGAGGATGGGCTTCCCGCCCGTGCGGACGAGCTTTACGAGGTCGGTATTGAGGCCGATGGCCGCCATCGCCATTACGATAAGGAACTTCGAGAGCTCCTTCACGGGCGCAGTGACTTCGGCGGGCAGCGCAAACACGGTGGTAATGACGCTTGCGAGCACGAAGAAGAGGATGAAGACGGGGAAGATCTTTGCCAGGTTGAACGAACCGGCGCCCTCGGTGTTCTCTCCCGCCGCTGCCGCCTTGCGAGCGCTTCGCACCTGCAGGAATGCGAGGACAAGCGTGATGGGGATGATGGCGAGCGTGCGCGTCAGCTTGACGATGGTGGCGGTGTCGAGCGTGTTGGCGCCGGGGTGCATACCGTCCCAAGCCGCCGCTGCCGCGGTCACCGACGAAGTGTCGTTCACGGCGGTGCCGGCAAAGAGCCCAAAGCCCTCGTTCGTGAGGCCGAGCATGCCCCCGAGGGCGGGGAAGATGAGGGCAGCGACGATGTTGAAGAGGAAGATGACCGAGATGGCCTGAGCGATTTCCTCATCATCGGCATCGATCACGGGCGCGGTTGCGGCGATGGCGGAACCGCCGCAGATGGAGGAGCCCACACCGACAAGCGTCGAGATCTTCGCGGGGATCTTGAGGGCTCGGCTGAGAACGAACGCGATAACCAGCGAGGTGGTGATGGTGGAGATGATGATGGGGAGCGACGTGGCGCCAACCTGGGCTATCTGTGCAAGGTTAAGGCCGAAGCCCAACAGGATGACGGCGTATTGGAGCACTTTCTTTGAGGTGTAGGCAATGCCGGGCGCAAACACGGACGTATCGCGGGAGCGGAGCATGGCGGCGGCTGCCATGCCGATGAGGATGGCGAAGACCGGGCCGCCGATGATGTCAAACTGCCTACCGAGAAGCCAGGCGGGCAATGCGATGGCGAGACAAAGAGCGATGCCGGCGCCGTTATCTTTGATGCGTTCAAGTGCGGTCATGTCGATCTCCTCATACTGAGTGGCAATGGTGACATCGTAAAGCGCATGAGACATAATGAATAGCCACGTAATGTTTATATAAGCATCACAATCTGTTATGAGAGGTGCTGCATGCTCGATTATCGCGTGAAGAGCTTCTTGGCCGTGTGCCGGACGGGCAGCTTTACGCGCGCCGCCGACGAGCTGCACATCACGCAGCCGGCTGTTACGCAGCACGTACGTGCGCTGGAGTCCCACTATGGCTGCGCCCTGTTTGAGCGCGAGGGAAGGGCGATGCGGCTTACGGCTGCGGGCCAGGTCGCGTATCGACGACTGGGGGCGTTTGCCAACGATGAGGCGCGTCTGAGATCCGAGCTCCGCTCCGCTCAAGGCGAGCCCGAGCGGGAGCTCCGCCTCGGATGCACGCGCACGGTGGCCGACTATCTGGCGCCCCTTCTGCTCACGCGGGAGCGAGGCGCCGGCGCGCTGGTAGATGTCGCGTTGACCGTGGGGAATACCGCCGAGCTAACGCGCGCCCTCACCGCGGGGGAACTCGATCTCGCGCTGGTGGAGGGGTTTTTCGACCGTGCGCTGTTTGAGGCGGAGGTGGTGGCTCGAGAGCCGTTCGTCGCCGTGGCGCGTGCGGGCAACGGCGCCCTCTCCCCGGGGGCGCGTACGCTGGAGGACCTGCTGCGATGCGAGCTTGTGGTGCGTGAGCGGGGTTCTGGCACGCGTGAGATCCTGGAACGGTTGCTCGCGGCGCGCGACCGCCGTATTGGGGATTTCGCCCGTGTGACGGAGCTCGGTGGCATTCCGGCAATCAAGGCGGTGGTGCGCGCGAGCGATGCCGTAACCTTCATCTACCGCATGGCGGTTGCCGACGAGCTCGCATGTGGCGAGCTCGAGGACGTGACACCGGCCGGTTTCGCCGTGAGCCACGATATCTGCGGCATCTGGCAGAGGGGGAGCATCTATGAGGACGATCTGCGCGCCCTTGTGGGGAGATGGCGCACTTTTTTGTCCGCACGATGTCGTAAGCTTCTGACAGGCGAAGGCGAGGCGCGGTAGCGCGGCGAGGAGCGTGAGCGATGAACGAGATCAAGTGCCCCAAGTGCGGGACGGTTTTTACGGTTGATGAGTCGGGGTACGCGGACATCGTGCGCCAAGTGCGCGATGAGCAGTTCGCTGCCGAGCTGCATGAGCGCGCCGAGGCGTTTGAGCGCGAGAAGGCGCAGGCGGTTGCGCTGGCAGAGACGAAGGCGCGCAGCGAGAGCGAGCGCGCCTTGGCGTCTGCGCGACAGGAGAGCGAGAGCACGCTGGCTGCGCGTGAGGCAGAGATTCGCGAGCTGACGGCAAAGCTCGACGCTGCGGACCGTGAGCGCGCGCTCGCGCAGGAGAGCGCTGCCGCCGCCGCGCGCGAGGAGGCTGCGAAGGGCGTTGTCGACCTGCAGCGCGAAATCGACCGTCTGACGGCGGAGCTCAAGCAGCGGGATGATGCGGCGGCATTGGCGGCGGCGTCTGCCCGACAGGAGCTTGAGCGGGAGGTCGCTGCCCGCGACCAGAAGATTGCGACGCTGACGGCGGAATCCGAGGCGGCTGCCCAGAGGCAGCAGTCTGTGCTTGCCGAAGCGTCTGCGCGCGCCAAGGTTGAGCTTCACGAGAGCGTGGCGGCGAAGGATGCGGAGATCGCGGCGCTCAAGGAGAAGCTTGCCGGCGAGGGCGCGGCACGCGAGCTGGCCGTCACCCAAGCGGTCGAGGCCGTCAGGCGGGAGCGCGACGAGGCGAGAAGCGCCCTCGTGCACGAGAAGGCCCTGTATCAGGCGGAACGGCAACAGATCGAGGCGACGCATAGCCTGGAGCTCGAGGAGGCCAAGAAGACCGCAACGGAGCTCATTCGCTACAAGGACGAGGAGATCGAGCGCCTGCGCGACATGAAGGCGCGCCTTTCCACCAAGATGGTGGGAGAGACGCTCGAGCAGCACTGCGAGACGGAGTTCAACCGTCTGCGCATGACGGCGTTCCCGCGCGCGTACTTCGAGAAGGATAACGATGCGAGCGATGGCACGAAGGGCGACTTCATCTTCCGAGAGTGCGATGAGGCGGGCAACGAGATCGTCTCCATCATGTTCGAGATGAAAAACGAGAGTGACACGACGGCGACCAAGCACAAGAACGAGGACTTCTTCAAGAAGCTCGACCAGGATCGCACCAAGAAGGGCTGCGAGTACGCCGTGCTGGTGACACTGCTGGAGCCCGAGAGCGAGCTCTACAACACGGGTATCGTCGACGTCTCCTACCGGTACCCCAAGATGTACGTCATCCGCCCGCAGTTCTTCATCCCGCTCATCACGCTGCTGCGCAATGCCGCGATGAACGCCCTCGCGTACAAGCAGGAGCTCGCGCTCGTGCGGCAGCAGAACATCGATGTGACCAATTTCGAGGCGAAACTCGAGGATTTCCAGGGTAAGTTCCAGCGCAACTATCGCATCGCGAGCGATAAGTTCAACACGGCTATCGACGAGATCGACAAGACCATCTCGCATCTGCAGAAGGTGAAGGAGAACCTGCTCTCGAGTGAGAACAACCTGCGACTTGCCAACGATAAGGCGCAGGATCTCACCATACGCAAGCTCACACGCGGCAACGCGACCATGAAGGAGGCCTTCGAGCGGGCCCGCGGGGAGGGCGCAGCGGAGCGGTAAAGGGCTCTCGCCCGATTATGTCCGAACGATTTCCGATGTAACGGGCGGGTTTCGGAAGTAACGGTGACGTTTCCCGCTGTTTTCAGATCGTTTGCCCGGCCGTTGCGCCACCGTAAACGGGGGGTGGTTAGCAAAACGGAAACATTCCCGGACGTAGCATGTGCCGCATCGCGCCCAAGAGGGAGGCGCGGCACGGAAAACGTTAGGGAGTGATCGATATGTCAACATCAGTAGCGACTGTCCCGCACACCGCGGTCGGCACCGACCCGCACGCGGAGAGCGCGGACTACTTCGAGAAGCGCTCGCTCAAGAAGGGCTCGGTCAGCTGGGTGATGCTCTGCGGCCTGGGGGTCGCCTACGCCATCTCGGGTGACTTCTCCGGTTGGAACTACGGTATCGCCGAGGGCGGCTGGGTCGGCATGCTCGTCGCCTTCATCGTGATGGGCGCTATGTACCTGTTCATGTCGTTCGGTTTGGCCGAGATGTCGACCGCCATGCCCACGGCGGGGGCGGGCTACGCCTTCGCTCGCCGCGCCATGGGCCGCGTGGGCGGCGCCCTCACCGGCTTCGCCATCCTGGTCGACTTCACCATCTGCCCGGCGGCCATCTCACTGTTCATCGCCGACTACGTGCATGCGCTCGGCCTCTTCGCCAACGTGCCCTCGGCGCTCATCGTGGCGGTGTTCTTCGTCGTGTTTATCGCCCTGCAGATCGTCGGCGTCGGCGAGGCGCTCAAGGTGACCTTCGGCATCACGCTCGTCGCCGTCGCGGCGCTGGTCATCTTCGCCGTCGGTATCGCCCCGAGCTTCTCGGTTGCCCATCTCTTCGATATCGCGCCCTCCGCGGGCGCCACGGAGCTCCTGCCCTTCGGCGTGGCGGGCGTCGTGTCCGCGCTGCCCTACGGCATGTGGCTCTTCCTGGGCGTGGAGGGCGTGCCCCTGGCCGCCGAGGAGTCCGCCGAGCCCTCCCGCGACATGCCTCGCGGCATCATCGGCGCCATGGCCCTGCTGTTCGTGACCGGTGCCGCCGCCCTCATGCTCACCACCGGCGGCGCGGGCGCCGCGTTCACCGGCACGGCCGCCGCCCCGCTCGTCGACACCCTCAACGAGGTCGGTGCGCCGCTGCTCGCCACCGTCGTCAACTACGCCGGTCTCGCCGGTCTCGTCGCCTCGTTCTTCTCCACCATCTACAGCGCCTCGCGTCAGGCGTTCGCGCTGTCGCGCGCGGGCTACCTGCCCAAGTTCCTCTCCTACACCGGTGAGCGCAAGACGCCGTTCGTGGCCCTCACGGTCTTTGGCGTCATCGAGTTCGCCCTCGCGGTGGGCGTGGCGAACGGCAGCGCTCTGCTCAACATGGCCGTGTTCGCCGCCTGCGTCTCCTACGCCATGATGAACCTCTCGCACATCCTGCTTCGCCGTAACGAGCCCGAGATGCCCCGCGCCTTCCGCGCGCCGTGCGGCGTCGCGCTGACCTCGATCTCGCTGGTGCTCTCTGCCGTGGCGCTCGTCTCCACCTTCTTCGTCGACGTCGTGGCGGCCGCCCTCACCCTGGCGGTGCTGATGGTGCTGATGGCCTACTTCTTCCTCTACGCCCGCTACCACCTCGTGGGCAACGCCCCGGACGAGGAGTTCGCCGCCTTGGCCGCCGCTGAGGCCGAGCTCGCATGATCTCGCCGCCCGACGCCCGCCGGCACCGCCGCCGGCGGGCGTCGGAGACGGAACACGACCGGAAAGAGAAAGGAACGCAACCCATGAGCGAACCCAAGACGGCCGACGAGCCCGAGGAGAACGTCGGCATCCTCAACTCCAACAGCTTCGACCCCGCCGCCCTCGACTCCCTCACCGGCGAGCTGCACGACCTCGTTGCGCGGCGCTCGGTACTCGGTCCCTGCTACCGGCTCTTCTATCACAAGCCCCTGCATCTGGTCCGCGGGCGGGGCACCCGCCTGTTCGATGCCGACGGTACCGAGTACCTCGACATGTACAACAACATCCCCTCGATCGGCCACAGCAACCCTGTAGTGACCGAGGCGGTCACCCGGCAGCTCGGCCTCATCAACACCCATACCCGCTACGTGCACGAGAACATCCTCGACTACGCCGAGGAGCTGCTCGCCACCATGCCCGCCGCGCTCGACTGCATCATGTTCATGTGCTCCGGCTCCGAGGCTAACGACCTCGCGGTGCGCTGCGCGCAGCTCTACTCGGGCGGGGAGGGCATCATCGTCACCTCCGAGGCGTACCACGGCAACACCGCCCTCATCTCGGGGTTCTCGCCCTCGATCGGCCACGATGTCCCCATGAGCCGCACGATGCGCATGATCCCGAGCCCCGACACCTACCGTCTGGGCACCGACGATATCGGGGAGTGGATGTGCGGGCGCATCTCCGAGCAGATCGCCGACATGCGCCGCCACGGCATCGAGTTCGCCGGCGTGCTGCTCGACAGCATCTTCTCCTCCGACGGCGTGGTGCCCGGTCGCGCGGGCTTCCTGAAGCCGGTGGTCGACCTCGTGCACGCCGAGGGCGGGGTCTACATAGCCGACGAGGTGCAGCCGGGCTTCTGCCGCACGGGCAAGGCGTTCTGGGGGTTCGCGCGCCACGGCATCGAGCCCGACATCGTGACCATGGGAAAGCCCATGGCAAACGGCATACCCTGCTCCGCCATGGCCATCAAATCCGAGGTGCTCGACGCGTTCGCCGAGCGTAACCCCTACTTCAACACCTTCGCCGGAAACCCGGTCGCCATGGCGGCGGCGCGCGCCGTTCTGCACTACATGCAGGACAACGATCTCCTCGCGCACGTCGACCGCATCGGCGACGCGCTCGTCGCCGAGCTCGAGCGCATCGCCGCGGCCCATCCGGTTCTCGGCGATATCCGCGGGACGGGCCTGTTCGTGGGCGTGGACATCGTCCGCCCCGGCACCACCGAGCCGGACCGCGCCCTCGCCGTCCGCCTGATCGAGCAGCTGCGCGAGAACCGTGTGCTCATCTCGCTGTGCGGGGCGACGGGAAGCATTCTGAAGATCCGCCCGCCGCTGGTCTTCGACGAGGAGGACCTGGCGTTCTTCGCGGATGCGCTCGAGCGCTCGCTCACGCAGCTTGGCGCCTGACGGCGCCCGCCACATACGTTATGTGCGAGAAGGGATGATGTGAACATGGCGACGAACTTCGACAACCCCGAGCTCTTCCTGTGGGTGGCCGAGCAGGCGGCGAACCGCTACCCCTACGACCGGATCGCCTGTCGGCTCCTGGCGTTCTCCGAGAACGCCACCTACCTGGCGTACGACCCCGTAACCGACGAGAAGCTCTTCGTGCTGCGCGTGGGGCGCCCCGGCTATCATACGCTGGAGGAGTACGAGAGTGAGATCAGCTGGCTGCGCCAGATCAACGACTACACGCCCCTCAAGGTGGCCAATCCCGTGCCGGCGCGCGACGGGTCGTTTATCCAGCAGGTCGCCGACCCCCACGGGGACACCGTCTACTTCTGCGTGGCGACCGAGTTCCTGACGGGCGTCACCCTCGAGCACGACAACGACCCCGCCGCAGCCCCCTCGCACTTCAAGACGCTCGGCGAGACCACGGCCTACCTGCACCGCCAGACCGAGATCTGGAACGGGGCGAAGACCCTCGTCCGTCCGCATTGGGATGTGGAGACCATGATCGGCCCCCATGCCATCTGGGGCGATTGGCGCGCCTACCCAGAGCTCACCACCGAGACGCAGACGCCCATCGAGCGCTGCTGCCAGATCATCGGGCGCCGGCTCGACCGCTACGGCAAGACGCCGCAGAACTACGGCATCATCCACGCCGACCTGCGCGACACCAACATCATCGTGGAGGGCGACGTCATCAAGGTGATCGACTTCGACGACTTCGGGTTCGGCTGGCATCTGCACGACCTCGCCGGCGCCCTGTCGTTCATCGAGGAGCGCGACGACGTCCCCGACCTGGTGAACGCATGGCTCGACGGGTACCGCCGGGTCATGCCCATCACTGACACGGACTTCGTGGAGATCGACACGTTCATCCTCCAGCGCCGCCTGCAGCTGATGGCATGGCTCGCCAGCCATCAGGACTCCACGCCCGTCGCGGGCTATATGGAGGGGTTCCTCGAGGGGACCATGAGCCTGGTCGAGCGCTACCTGCGCGTGTTCGGATAGGCGCCCGGACGAAAGGGAGCGGAAACATGAAAGAGATCGAACTCATCATCAACGGCGACAAGCTCGACCGGGTGATGCAGATGCTGTCGACGTTCAGCAAGAGCGGCATCTTCGTCACGCAGGGCTTCGGGTACGGTCACCAGCACGGCTTCCGTCAGGTCTACACCCGCGACGACGACCGCGGCGTGAAGATCCTGCCCAAGGTCTCCGTGCGCACCGTGGTGGCGGACGAGCTGGTCGACGGCATCGTCGACGCGCTCGTGGACGACCTCGGCAGCGCCACCTTCGGAGACGGCAAGATCTTCGTGAAGGACACCCTCACCGCGGTGCGCGTGCGCACCGATGAGCGGGGCGAGGAGGCCCTCTAAGCGCGAGGGCACGAGGGCGCGTAGCCCGGGGGCGCCGCGCACCGCACCCCCGGGCTACGTGCAGATGTCCTCGTAGGCGCCCACGCGGTAGTTGGTGAAGACCGCGGCGCCCTCCTCCTGCGTGGCGTCGAGGTCGACGTCGGCCATGATGCCGAAGTCCCGGTCGCCGGCCTCGTCGGAGAAGATCTGGTGCACGTGCCAGATGTGCTCGGCCTGCTCATCGGTCTCATCGATGGTGAGAAATGCCGTTGAGCGGGCGTCGGCATCGGTGAGAATCTCCTCGTGCGTCGCATGGTAGGAATCGAGTGCACGCTGCCAGCGCATCTCGCCCATGCCCCAGGCCTCGTCCAGCTCGCCGAGCTCGCGCACATGTCCGCGCGCCGCCAGGCGGACGCGCTGGAAGAGGGCGTTGCGCACGAGCAGCGTGACGCCGCGGCGGTCGGCAACCACCTGGTCGGCGGCCGTCGGCGGTGCGGCATCTAGGGCTGCGGGGTCGCCGGCGGCGGCCCACTCGTCCACGAGGCTGGAATCGATGGAGCGAACCATGAAGCCGAGCCAGCTGATGACCTCGTCGAGCTCGGGCGTGCGCTTGGACGTCGGCACGGTGCGGTCGAGCGCGCGGAACGCCTCGGCGAGGTAGCGCAGGAGGATTCCCTCGGAGCGGGCGATCTTGTAGCGCTGGATGTATCCCTTGAAGTCCGATGCCGTCTCGAGCATGTCGCGCAGGACCGACTTGGGGCTGAGCTCGTAGTCGTTTGCCCACGGCACCTTCTGGCAGTATTGGGCAAAGGCGGCCGCAAGCAGGTCCTCGAGCGGTTTGGGGTACGAGACCTCGGCGATGCGCTCGAGGCGCTCCTCATAGTCCACGCCCTCGGCCTTCATGGCCGCCATGGCGGCATCGCGCGCGGCGCGCTCCTGGGCGCGCAGCACCTGCTTGGGGTCTTCGAGGGTTGCCTCAACCATCGAGATGAGGTCGAGCATATACGTCTCGCTCTCGGGATCGAGAAGCTCGAGGGCGGCGAGCAGGAACGGCGAGAGCGGCTGGTCGAGGGCGAAGTCCTCCGGCAGGTCCACGGTGAGGGCGTAGTCGCGCTCGGGCTCGGCATCCGTCGGGGCGTCCTGTGCGGGAGGGACGTCCGCCACCACGACGACGCCGGAATCGATGAGCGTGGCGAAGATCTCGTCGGCCCGGGCCTCGAGCCGCACCTTTTCCTCCGGGGACTGAAGGCTGCCCGCTATGAGCTCGGACACGCGCCGGCGGGCATCTCCTCCGCGCTCCACCATCGAGAGCACCATCGAGTGCGTGATGGTGAGACGGGGCTTAAGCGTCTCGGGCGCCGCCTCGCACAGGCGCTCGAACGTCTGCTTGTTCCAGGTGACGAAGCCCTCGGGCGGTTTCTTGCGCTTGATCTTGCGGAGCTTTTTGGGATCGTCGCCCGCCTTGGCGACGAGTTTGGCGTTCTCGATCTCGTGCTCGGGCGCCTCGGCGATGACGAGTCCCTCGGTGTCGAAGCCCGCGCGGCCGGCGCGCCCCGCGATCTGATGGAACTCGCGGGCGCGGAGGCGGCGCATCTTATGGCCGTCGTACTTGGTGAGGGCGGTGAGCACCACGGTGTGGATGGGCACGTTGATGCCGACGCCAAGGGTGTCGGTGCCGCAGATGACGGGGAGGAGCCCCTGCTGGGCGAGCTTCTCTACAAGCAGGCGATAGCGCGGCAGCATGCCCGCGTGGTGCACGCCCACACCGCACGAGATGAGGCGTTTCAAGATCTTGCCAAAGGCGGTTGAGAAGCGCGTGCCCCGGCTGACCTCTTTGATGCGCTCGCGCTGCTCCTTGGTGGCGACGCCAAAGTTGGCGAGCGCCGTGGCGGAGGCGAGCGCGGCGTCCTGCGAGAAGTGCACGATGTAAAGCGGGGCCTCGCCGCGGCGCAGCGCCAGCTCGACCGTTCCCTCGAGCGCGGTGTCGACGTACTCGAAGGCGAGCGGCACCGGGCGCGGCGCGTCGGCCACGGTGTCGACGGTGCGTCCGGTCTTCTGCTCAAGCGCCGCGGCGATGGCCGTGGTGTCGCCGAGGGTTGCGCTCATAAGCATGAACTGCGTGTGCGGCAGCGTAAGCAGGGGCACCTGCCACGCCCAGCCGCGGTCGGGGTCGGCGAAGTAGTGGAACTCGTCCATGGCGACTGTCCCCACGTCCGCCTCGTCGCCCTCGCGCAGCGCCTGGTTGGCGAGGATCTCGGCCGTGCAGCAGATGACGGGCGCGCTGGTGTTGATGTGCGTGTCGCCGGTGATCATGCCGACGTTGTCGCGCCCGAGGACATCCACAAGGTCGAAGAACTTCTCCGAGACGAGCGCCTTGATGGGAGCGGTGTAGTACGCGCGGTGCCCCTGTGCCATGGCCATGAAAAGCTGCCCCAGCGCCACGAGTGACTTGCCGGAGCCCGTGGGCGTGCCCAAGATCACGTGGTCGCCCGCGGCGAGGTCCATGAGGGCTTCCTCCTGATGCGGCCAGAGCTCGATTCCGCGCTTCTCACACCAGCCGAGAAAGCGCTCGAAGGCTTCGTCCGCCGTGAGCCAGGGTTCCGGTTCCTCACCGTCCTCGGGTTCGAACCAGCTGGGCGAGAGCGCGCCGAGCGAGCCGGGTGCGGCGGGCGCGGTGGCGCCGGCGGCAAACGAGCTTGCGGCGGTACGGTCGGGGGTGCTGTCGGTGGGCATCGGCGTCATGCGCGGTCGCTTCCTTTCCACTTGCGTGAGACTCCATTATGGCAGGCTTTGGGCGCTCATATGACCGATGTGTTTCGCCCGTGCATTGAGCGCGCCTTAGCCGCGCATCGGTATTACCGTAACGTGCGGCGAGAAAGGCGGACGTATATGAGCGGTATACAGAGGGTCGGCGATTTCATAGGCGGGCATATGCCCTTCATCGCTCCGGTGTGCGTGGCGGCGGGCGTGCTGTTCCCGCAGGTGTTCGGGCACGTCTCCTGGACGGTGCCCTATCTGTTTGCCCTCATCACCTTCCAAGGGTCGCTCAACGCCACCCTTCGCCAAATCGGTGCGGCCTTTCGGCATCCGCGCGAGTTGGTCTGTATCCTCGTCCTCACCGTCGTGGTGATGCCGGCGCTCGCGCGCGTCCTTGCGGGGCTCACCTTCTCTAACACCGACGTTATCTGCGGCATTGTGATCGAGTACAGCATCCCCGTGGCCGTAGTGAGCTTCATGTGGATCGATATCTTCCACGGCAATGCCTCGCTCGGCCTTGCCGCCGTGCTCATCTCCACGGTGCTCGCCCCCTTTACCATTCCGGTCACGCTCAAGCTCCTCATGGGTGTTGCCGTCACGGTCGATGCGGGGTCGATGATGCACGACCTCGCCTTCATGGTGGCGCTGCCCGCCGTCGCGGGCGTTGCCGTGAACGAACTCACCGCGGGCTGGGGTCATGAACACCTCTCTGGCACGCTCTCGCCCTTTTGCCGCATGCTGCTTTTGGTGGTCATTACCTGCAACGCCACGGGAATGAGTTCCTATGTGCTCACGCTCGACCCCATCGTGCTCGAGTCTGCGGTGTTCATCTTGCTGTTTGCCTCGTTCGGTTTTTTGTTGGGGATCGTCGTCGCGCGGCTGCTCGACGTGCCGCTGCCCGACCTCTTCTCCATCACGTTCTGCACGGGATTGCGCAATATCTCGTCCGGCTCCGTCATAGCCACGGAGTTCTTTCCTGGGGCTGCCATCATCCCCGTCATGATGGGGACGCTTTTCCAGCAGATTCTGGCGGCGGTGGCGGGAAGCACCCTTAGGCATATGGTAGGCGAGGAGCAGGACCGTCAGCGTCGGCGTTTGCGCTTTGCGCGGATGCTCACACGTTATCGCGCCTCGCGCGCTCACGGGCACGCCGCCGGCGATTGATGAGGTTCATGACCGCCGCCTCCATGCCGAGTGGGACGTAGTCAAGCGACTCAAGGTCGTCGGGCAGGTAGGCGACGAGGCTCTGCTCGACGTCGCGCCCACGCTCAATCTGTTCGGGTGTGGGTGCGTCGCCGGGGACGGCGCGCACGCCCCAGACCGCGGCGCCCTGTGCGGCGAGCCTGACCTCGTACTCCGTCTCGGGAAAGTCCGGGTGCTCGGTGCGTACGTCGTCCGAGGCCCAGATAACGCTGTAGCCCGCTGCATCGAGCTGCGTGAGCGTGTAGTCACGCAGGGGCTGGCTGTCGGTGCGCAGCGTCAACGTGCCGCCTGGTGCGAGAAGGCGCCGGTAGACGAGGAGGTTGTCGACCGTGGTGGTGCGGCGCCGTGCAAAGTGGCGCTTGGGATAGGGCGTGGGGAAGTTCAGGGTGATGCCCGCAAGTTCGCCAGTGGCAAAGATGCTCTCGAGCGTGCCGGCTCCGCGCGGGATGACGAGCGCGTTGGTCACCTGCTCCTCGCAGATGCGCTGGGCGGCGTAGGCGATACAGATGGGCTCGATATCCATACCTATGAAGAGGCTTTGCGGCGAGCGGCGAGCACTCTCGGCGAGAAAGGCGCCCTTGCCGCAGCCGAGGTCGAGGTGGACCGCGTCAAAGCGGGCCCCGCCCGCATGTCCGGACCCCAGCGGCCAGCACGCCTCCGCCCAGCGCCCGGCATAGGCCTCGGGGCGCTCCTCGATGGCGATGCCGAAGCGCGCGAGGCGCTCCTCGAGCACGAAGTTCTTGGGCGTGCGGATATGCGTGAGTCCCATGGGCGGTCCTTGCGGGTTGCGGGCGGTCGGGTGCGCTGCTGGGTCGCTAGCGCTTGCGGAGAACAAGATAGCGGTTCAGCTCGCCGCTCCGGCCGTCAGCGGAAAAGCGCGCACATTCTTCAGCGTGCCCGGAGGGGACGGACGCCACGAGGCGGTCGAGCTCCGCCTCGTCGGTGTGATGGCAGAAGCGAAGCGCGCCGCCCTCATCCTGCCATCCGAGAAAGTGATCTCCCATCTCGAGGTCGACGGGGTCATAGCCCTCCCAGGGCGGTGCCGCGACGGCCCCATGGTCGGAAACCGCCGCCTTTCCCGCAAGGCGTGCATCGTCCATAAAGCGCCAGAACGACACGGCGACGATGCCTCCGGGCGCGGCATGCGCCACGAGCTCGCGAAGCAGGGCGGCGCGCATGGCCTCCCCGGGGACGTGGTGCATGAAGCCGAAGCAGGCGACGAGCTCGGCGGCGGGGAGCCCGCGTCCCGCCGGCGAGAGGGTCCGGGTGCCGGGGGCGAGCAGGCGCTCGAGGATATCGGCCTCGTGGAAGGTGACGGACAGCCGGTCGGTCGCATCCGGGGTCTCGGAGGTCTGCGCGAGCGGAGCACAGCGGTCGATCCCGTGATAGGCGATGTGCTCTTGGGGAAGGGCCTGCGCGAGGAACCGTGCGAGGCGCATGTTGCCGCATGCGACGTCGAGCACGTGCAACGGTGCCGGGAAAGCCGCCGCGCCACCCGTGCCGCCCGTCCCCCCACGGGCCGCCTCTACCAGCCGCGCGACCTTCTCCCAGCCCGTCCACGGGGCCGAGCGGGTGGCGGAGAAGGATGCCGCGTGCGAGCGGTAGAAGCGGTTGTTGAGGGCAATGAGCTTGCGTGCAACGGCTTGGTCCATAGGTTCCTCCTCCGTTTCAGTCTAGCGAACCCTCGCAGCGAACACGGGGCTTATTTCTCGCGTGCACACTTGCCGTTTGCAGCGCGCCGGGCCGATTGAGGTCGATCGTGAGCGCGCGGTGTGAGGCTTCGCCGGACGTGTGCGCGCCCGGGGACGCCGCCCTGCGGCGACTCGGCTACAATCGAGGCATGGAAGAGATCATCACAGAGATTCTGCGGCGCCTGCGGGCGGGCGAGGCGGTGGACGACCGCACGCTCGTCAAGCTCATCCATGCCGCGGCGAAACGCGCGGGCGGGGACAAGCGGGCCTTTGCCAAACGGCGCCTTCTGCCTTTCTACCAGCGTGTGAAGCGCGAGGAGCCCGAGCGGTGGCGCACATGGGGCGTGACCCCCGCGCTCGAGCAGCGGCTGCTCGGGGTGCTCCGCATGAAGCCGCGCCGCTCCGCCTCGGGCGTCGCCACCATCACGGTCATCACCAAGCCCTGGCCGTGCTCGGGCGCATGCAGGTTCTGCCCGAGCGACCTTCGCTGCCCCAAGAGCTATCTGGCGGACGAGCCCGCCTGCGAGCGTGCGGTGCAGAACGCCTTCGACCCGTACCTCCAGGTCTCGGCACGGCTCACCGCACTTGCGCAGATGGGGCATGCGACCGACAAGATCGAGCTGATCGTGCTCGGCGGCACGTGGAGCGACTACCCCGAGGGCTACCAGACGTGGTTCATGACCGAGCTGTTCCGCGCTCTCAACGACGACGCCGTTGCCGGTGTGGCCGCAAATCCGCTCCTGCGCGGATTTGCGGATGAGGGAGGCAGCCCTGCGGGCGGGTTCGGCGGTGCGGCGGGCAAGGACGCTCCGGGCGGAGCCGACGCGGCGGGGTGCACCCCCGTTTCGGACGACCCCGTGCCACCGGGCGTGCGCGCCCGCCGGGCGGAGCTCGCGGCGCTCGGCATCCTGCCCGCCGGCGCGGCCTCCGATGCGTTTCTCGGTATCGACGCGGGCGATCTCGCGCGGTCGCAGGGCGCGGTCGCAGCGGGTACCCTCAGCTATAACTCAGCCGTGACGGAGCTCTTCGGCGCGCGCGACCCCTGGCGTCGTCTTGCCGCGACGCAGACGGCCGCCATGGCAGATCTCGTGCGCGAGCAGCGCCGCAACGAGAACGCGCGCCACCGCGTGGTGGGGCTCGTGGTCGAGACGCGTCCGGATGCCATCACGCCCCGGCGCCTCGACCTCATCCGCCGCATGGGCGCCACCAAGATCCAGATGGGCGTGCAGAGCACCTGCCAGCACGTCCTCGACGTCAACGGGCGGCGCACGCGGGTTGCGGATATCGAGCGGGCGTTCGCGCTGCTCAGACTCTTTGGGTTCAAGATCCATGCCCATGCGATGGTGAACCTGCTAGGTGCGGACCCGGTGTCCGACAAGGCGGACTATCGGTGCCTGGTGGAGGATCCCGCCTTCTGCCCCGACGAGATCAAGCTCTACCCCTGCGCCCTGATCGACGGCACACCGCTCGCGCGCGATTGGCGCGCCGGCAGGTGGCAGCCCTATACGGAGGCCGAGCTCGTCGACGTGCTCTGCGCAGATGTCGCGGCGACGCCCGCGTTCTGCCGCGTGTCGCGCATGATCCGCGACTTCTCGACGGGCGACATCGTGGCGGGCAACAAGAAGCCCAACCTGCGCCAGCTCGTCGAGCAGCGCCTAGCCGGTGAGCCCGTCCGCGAGATACGCTTCCGCGAGATCGCAACCGACGACGTCGACCTCGCGACGCTCAGCTTGGACGAGGTCGCACAGCGCACCTCCGTCTCTGACGAGCGCTTCCTGCAGTGGGTGACGCCCGCGGGGCGCATCGCGGGTTTCCTGCGCCTGTCGCTTCCCGATCCCGCCGCGGTCGCTGCCCTTGCAGAGGAGATGGCCGCCGCAGGGCTCGCCTGCCCCATAGCGCCCGGTGAGGCTATGATTCGCGAGGTGCACGTGTACGGCATGGCGGCGCGCGTGGGCGAGGCGGGCGGCGAGGCTCAGCACCACGGGCTGGGGCGCCGCCTGGTCGAGCGCGCCAGCGCCATCGCCCGTGCCGCGGGGTATATGCGGGTAAACGTCATCAGCGCGGTGGGTACGCGGGCCTATTATCGCCGGTTGGGTTTTGTCGACGGCGATCTGTACCAGTGTCGCGACCTTACCGTTGCGCCGGAGCGGAGGGGAGATTCCCATGAACATGCGTGATGCCTACCGGATGCTCGGCATCGTCGCCCTCATCCTCGTTATCGCGTTCGCCCTGCAGCTGGCGACGCTCCCTCCGGCGGGCATCGCGCTCGTTCTTGTCGTGGTGACCGTCGTGTTCGCAGTGCTGTTCGCGAGCCGCCGCCGTGCTCGTGCGCAAGCGCGCCCGATGAGCGACGTGCGGGTCCGTACGCTCACGGCGCCCACGGGCGAGGAGGTGCGCGTGCTCGAGAGCGACGGCGTGTACCAGTCGGCGACCTATGTGGGGGAGCGGCGCTTCGAGCCGGTTTTTGCCTATCAGCGCGCCTTCGAGGTGCTGTTTGACGCCGATGAGCCCATGCGGGCGGCATGCGGGCACGGTATCGAGCGCGCGCTCGCCCTGGGCGGGGGCGGCTTCGCCTGGCCCAAGTACACGCTCCTGCGTCATAAGGACCTCGTGCTCGATGTGGTCGAGTGCGACCCGGACGTCATCGAGGCGGCGCGGCGCTGGTTCTATCTGGACGACCTCGCCGCGCGCGTCGACGGGCGCCTGCAGGTCATGGAGGTCGACGGCCGCGCGCTCATCGACGAGCTCGCCGACGGTATGGAAAACGCCTCGACGCCCTTGGCCGTGCACAGCCGCGCACCCTACGATGCCATCGTGAACGATACGTTTACCGGGAGCGAGCCGGCGCGCTCCCTTGCCACGGTGGAGGCAGCCCGCTCGATGCGCGCGGCGCTCAACCCCGGCGGCGTGTATCTCACCAACGTGGTATCCCGCGACGAGGGGAGGGACCTCGCCTTTCTGCGCGATGAGGTGGCGACGCTCTCTGCGGTGTTCGCGCACGTGCACATCATCCCCGCGACCGACGAGGACTGGGGCGGCGAGGACAACTACCTCGTGATCGCGACGGACGGTCCCTACACCTTCTCGGGGTCGATCCCCTTTGACGAGGACTTCCTCGGCACGCCGCTCAGAGATGACGCGGCGTAGGGACCGATTGCCCTCAACGGGAACGGCCCGCCCGCGCACGGGACGCAGCGCGGGCGGGCCGAGGTTCAGCGGGTGCGGCGCGCGCTAGCGAAGCGCGAACTGCAGGTAATCTGCGGCGATGGCGGCGATCACCACGCCGGCAGCCATCGCGCCGAGCACGCTTTTGGGGCCGATGACGGCAAAGTGGCGGCGCCATCCCTCCATATCGGCGAGGGGCCGCTCGCCCTTTTTCCCCTTGAGCAGCAGCATGCCGGCGAGTACGAAGAGCATGAGGGCCGCTACGAAAAGGAGTGTGTCCTTGGCCGCCTCGAGGCCCGAGGAGAGGCCGGCGCCCCCCATAAGGGCGCCCAAGATGCCGGCGACAAGACCGAGAAGGATGCCGCCGCCCATGCCGAGGCCGAGGGCCTTGAGGACGTCGCGGACGCCGGCCGCCCTCCCCGCGGTCTCACGGGGTGCGGTTGCGGCGCCGGTTTTTTGCGAGACGGCGCCGGTGCCCGCGCGCTTTGTCCTCCGCTTCTTGCTCATCGTGCCGTTCCGGCGAGCTCGAGTGCGCGCGGGCAGGCGACAAAGTGCCCGGGCGTGACCTCGGTGAGCGGCGGCTGTGCGTCGCACGCGCCCTCATGGTACTTGCAGCGGCCCTTGAAGCGGCATCCCGGCGGCGTGTTGATGGGGCTCGGAACGTCGCCCTCGAGCTTGATCTTCTTCTTCTCGCGCTCGCGCTCCACCTCCGGGTCGGGGACGGGGATGGCGGAGAGCAGCGCCTTGGTGTAGGGGTGCAGCGGGTTGGCGAAGAGCTCCTCGGAGGGTGCGAGCTCCACGAGCGTGCCGAGGTACAGGACGGCGATACGGTCTGAGATGTGCTTCACCATCGAGAGGTCGTGCGCGACGAAGAGATAGGTGAGGCCCATCTGGCGCTGCAGCTGGATGAGCAGGTTGACCACCTGCGCCTGGATGGAGACGTCGAGGGCGGAGATGGGCTCGTCGAGCACGATGAACTCGGGGTCCACGGCGAGCGCGCGGGCGATGCCGATGCGCTGGCGCTGTCCGCCGGAGAACTCATGCACAAACCGGTTGGCGTGCTCGCGGTTCAGGCCGACCATCTCGAGGCAGCGGAAGATCTTGTCCTGACGCTCCTGCTTGGTCTTGCAGAGCCCGTGGATGTCGATGCCCTCGGCCACGATGTCCGCCACGGTCATGCGCGGGTCGAGCGAGCCGTAGGGGTCCTGGAAGACCATCTGCACCTCGCGCTTGAACGCCTGGCGGTCGCGCCCGGAAAGCGCGTGCACGTCCTTGCCCTTGTAGAGTACCTCGCCGTCCGTCTTGTCGTAGAGGCCGATGCAGGTGCGGCCGCAGGTGGTCTTGCCGCAGCCGGATTCGCCCACCATGCCGAGCGTCTCGCCCTTGTAGATGTCGAGCGACACGTCGTCCACGGCTTTGAGGATGGAGCCGCGGCCCACGTTGAAGTACTTCTTCAGGTGCCGCACCGAGAGCAGCACCTCCTTGTCAGCGCTCATCGCGACACCTCTTTCTCGGTCGGGGCTCCATCGGTTGCGGCGGGCGCCGCCCCGGTGGCCGGGGCAACGGTCGTCGGGGAGTCATGGTCCGGCATGTCCACCTTAGGGGCCATGGGGTGGTGGAGCCAGCAGGCGGCGGTGTGCCCGTTGCCAAAGTCGGTGAACGCGGGCATCTTCTCCTTGCAGATCGCCATGCAGTACTTGCAGCGCGTCGAGAAGGGGCAGCCGACGGGCGGGTTCAAAAGGTCGGGCGGCATACCGGGGATGGAGGCGAGCTCCTGCTTGTTCTTGAGGTCCAGGCGCGGCACGCTCTCGATAAGGGCCCAGGTATAGGGGTGGCGCGCGCGGTAGAAGATATCCTCGCTCGTGCCGCGCTCCACGATGACGCCGGAGTACATGACCGCGATGGTCTGCGCGATGTTGGCGACAACGCCCAAATCGTGCGTGATCATGATGACCGAGGTGTTGTGCTCGCGCTGCAGATCCTTGATGATGTCGAGGATCTGGCTCTGGATGGTCACGTCGAGCGCCGTGGTGGGCTCGTCGCAGATGAGGAGGTCGGGGTCGCAGGCAAACGCGATGGCGATCATCACGCGCTGGCGCATGCCGCCCGAGAACTGGTGCGGATACTGCTTGAAGCGCTTCTCCGGCTCGGGGATGCCCACGCGGCGGAGCATCTCGATCGCCTCGGCCCTGGCCTCGTCCTTGGACATGTGGCGGTGGGCGATGAGGTTCTCCATGATCTGCTTGCCCACGCGCATGGTGGGGTTGAGCGCGGCAAGCGCGTCCTGGAAGATGATGGCGCAGTCGTCGCCGCGGTAGGCCTGCCACTGCTTGCTTGTATAATCCAGAATGTTCTCGCCGTTATAGAGGATCTCGCTGCCCTGCTTGATCTCGCCCTGGGGGCCCTTGATGAGGCCCATGATGGCCTTGGCGGTGACGGATTTTCCGCAGCCCGACTCGCCCACGATGGCGATGGCGCGGCCGCGCTCGACGTCGAACGACACGCCCCGCACGGCTTTTACCTCACCGGCGTAGGTATGATAGGAGACGCGCAGGTCACGCACCTTGAGGATAGTAGGGGATTCAGCCATGATGCACCCTTTCTTTCGTGCCGGCTAGTCGCGCAGCTTCGGGTCGAGGGCGTCACGCAGGCCGTCGCCCAGCAGGTTGAAGGCCATGACGATGATGCACAGGATGAGGCAGGGGAACAGCAGCTGCGACGGGTAGAAGTCGAGCGTCTGCTGGCCCATCGAGATGAGCACGCCCAGGCTGATCTCGGGCGAGGTGAGGCCGATGCCGAGGAAGCTCAGGCCCGCCTCGGTGAAGATGAAGTTGGGGATGGCCGTCGATGCGTCGAGGATGAGGATGCTGATCATGTTGGGCACGTAGTGCTTGAGGATGATGCGCAGGGGGCTCGCGCCCAGCACCTCGGCGGCGTAGACGTACTCGGATTCCTTGAGCTGCTTGATCATGCCGCGCACCTGGCGGGCGGTGTTGCACCATGCCGTGATGCTCAGGGCGACGAGCAGGGCGAAGAGGTTGTTGCCCAGAACCATCATGATGAGGATGACGAGCAGGAGGTTGGGCAGCGAGTTGATGACCTCGATGAAGCGCATCATGAGGTCGTCCACCCAGCCGCCGAAGTGCGCCATGATCGCGCCGTAGAGCGTGCCGAAGACGAGCTTCACCGCGGTGGCCACGAGCGCGATGATGACCGAGGCGCGCGCGCCCATCCACACGCGGCTGAACAGGTCGCGCCCGAGGCTGTCGGTGCCAAACCAGTACTCAGCGCTCGGGCCGAGGTTGCGGTCGGCGGTGTTCATGTCGAGAAGCGAGTACCCGCGCATATAGGGGCCCACGATCACCATGATGCACAGGAGGCCGAGGACGACGAGCGCCCCCATGGCGACGGGGTTCTTGCGCAGGCGGCGCCAGGCATCGGCCCAGTACGAGATGGTGGGTCGGTCGATGCGGTTCGCCTCCTCCTGCGTGAAGCCCACGACGCGGAAGTCGTCGGGCGTGAGCTCGGCTTGAGCGCCGGCGGCGGTTGTAGCGGCGACGTTGCAATCTGCCATCGGTGTCCCTCCTTAGCGGCTTTCGGAGCCCGGCATGGAGATGCGCGGGTCAACCAGGGCGTACAGGATGTCGGTGATAAAGAGGACCACGATGTAGATGAGCGAGAGGAATACCGTGAGGCCCAACACGATCGAGAGGTCCTGATTGTTGACCGAGGTGACGAAATACTGGCCGATGCCCGGGATGGCGAAGATGCTCTCGATGAAGAACGAGCCGGTGATGCACATGGCGACCGACATGGGCAGCTGCGTCATCACGGGGATGAAGGAGTTGCGCAGGATGTGGCGGCGCACCACCTGCGCGCGGCTGAGTCCCTTGGACTCGGCGGTGAGGACGTAGTCCTGGTTCACCACGTCGAGCATCGAGGACTTGAGCAGGCGCGAATAGGTCGCCACATACGTGAAGCAGCCGGTGAGCGTGGGGAGCACCGTGTACTGCCAGCCGCCGAACCACAGCTGGGAGCCGGAGGGCCAGCCGATGCTCGGGAAGATGCGGAGCTCGCCGGCGAACACCTTCTGCAGCAGCAGGCCCAAGACGAAGTGGGGGATGGATATCAGGAGCACCGACAACCCCACCACGAGGTAGTCGGGGAGCCTGCCGCGCTTCGTCGCGGCGAGGATGCCGAGGCCGAGGCCCACGGTCACGCCGAGCAGCATCTGCTGGATGCCGAGCCGCGCCGATACGGGCAGGCGGTCGTGCAGAAGGCCCTCGACGGTCTGGCCGGCGTAGACGAAGGACTCGCCGAAGTCGCCCTGCGCCATGTTGACCATCTGCGTGACGTAGCGCTCCATCATGGGCCGGTCGAGGCCGTAGCGCTCGTAGAGCTGGGCGCGGGTCTCGACGGGGAGCTTGTTGGCGCGCTCGGTCAAAGGATCGCCGGGTACCGCCTCGAGCAGGAAAAACGTTGCCGTCGCGATGAGGAAGAGCGTGAGGATCATCTCGAAGAACCGGCGAATGGTGTACTTGACCATAAGACTGCCTCCATAGGCGGGGAAGGAGCCCGAGGGCTCCTTCCCAGTGAGACGGGCATGTAGGAGAAGCATACCGCAGCGCTATCGGCGCGGCCACCCCTCTCAGTCGGGGGCGTGCGGGCGCCCCCGGTGGGTGCCTCAGTTACCGCGGCCCTCGATGGAGGTGTGGTAGAACTCCTGGCTCGCGCCAAACGAGGACCAGCAGAAGCCCTTGACCCAGTTCTGGAGGAAGTACTCCTTCTCGGCGAAGTAGATCGGGACGACGGCGGCGTCCTCCATAAGCAGCGTCTCCGCCTTGGTGTAGAGGTCCAGGCGAACGGCGTTGTCCGTCTCGCCCTCGAGCGCATCGATGTAGCCGTCGAACTCGGCGTTGCTGTAGCCGCCGCACACGCTCTCAAACTCGCCGGTGTAGAAGCAGTTCAGGTAGTCCAGCGGATCGTTGTAGTCGCTGTACCAGCCGTTATAGTACGCATCGTAGTTGCCGGCCTCGCGCTCGGCCTCGAACAGCGTGTAGTCGCCCACGGTGTTGAGCTCGACGGTGATGCCGAGGACCTGCTGCCACATCTGCTGCACGTACTCGCGCAGGGAGTTGACCTCGGTGGTGCTGCCCTGGGTCAGGAGGGTGATGGTCACCTGCGAGAGGTCGGTGTCCATGCCGAGCTCGGAGAGGCCCTCCTGGAAGAGCGCCTGCAGCGCCTCGGCATCGCCCACGTACTTATCGTACTCATCCTTGAGCGGCTCGTCGACCTGGTCGCGGTAGGAGCTGCCGTCAAACTGGATGGCGGGGGAGATGATGGAGTAGGCGGGCTTGTAGCGGCCGAAGACGACCTCGATGATGTCGTCGCGGTCGAGGGCGTAGGAGAGGGCCTTGCGCACCTTGGCGTTGCCGATCACGCCGGACTTGCCGCCGTTCTTGTTGTCGAAGACGAGCCACTGGGTGCCGGGGTAGTCGGTGACGAGCCGCTGGATCTCGCCGGCCTCCGCCTTCTCCGCGTACTGCACGGAGTAGTCGCCGGAGGTCTGCAGGACGTCGAGCTCGCCGTTGTCGAACATGCCGGCGGCCGTGGAGTCCTCGTCGATGAGGTTCCAGGTGACGCTCTCGAGCTTCACGTTGTCGGCGTCCCAGTACTCGGGGTTCTTGGTCCAGACCATGCGGTTGTCCTCAACGAGCTCGCTCATGCAGAACGGGCCGTTGTAGACGCACAGGCTCCAGTCCTTGCCCCACTGGTCGCCCGCCGCCTCGGCGATGTCCTGACGGGTGGGGTAGAGCGGGGTCGCCACGAGCTTGGCCTCAAAGGTGGCGTCGGGCTCGGTGAGGGTGACCTGGAAGGTGTAGTCGTTAAGCGCGACGAGCGCGATGTCGTCAGCCGAGCCGGTGCCCGCCTTGTACTCGGTCACGCCCACCACGTTGTCGATGTACCAGCTGTAGCTGTAGCCGTACTCGGGGTTGACGAGGCGCTTCCAGCCGTAGACGTAGTCATGGGCGGTCACGGGCTCGCCGTCGGACCATTTGGCGTCCTGGCGCAGGTGGAAGGTGTAGACCGTCTGGTCGTCCGAGATGTCGATGCGCTCGGCGCCGTCGAGGATGAACTGCTCGCCGTTCTCCTCGTCGGCAACGTCACGGTAGATGCCCGCGTAGCAGGCCGCCATCATCCAGCGCCAGCCCATGTCTTGCACGTCGTAGTTGTTGCCAAAGCTGGCCACGCAGACGTTGAGGTTCTGGGTGTCGCCCTCGACGGGGCCCGAGCCTGCCGGCGCGCTGTCGCCGCCGGTGCAGCCGGCGAGCGCAAACGCTCCCGCCGCCACGGGGAGGGATGCCAAAAACGTCCTTCTGTCGAGTACCATGAGGTCAACTCCTTCTGTCGACTTCGGTTATTAAATACACAGGACAATGACTACGCTACTGTATTTCTACGTCGGGGTGAAGGGAAACGTTCTGATTATCGATTAGTAACAAGTAAGTGGTTGCCAGGGCGCTCCGAGCGGCAAAACGTGCCGAGTGGCGGTGGTTTGCGTTACCGATGCCGTCCGGGGTATCGCGACAAAAGTCTTGGCGCCTCGACCGTTTGCTGGCGCAACCATACCGTTAGCCCGTGACGGGACCGCTCGCGAAGCGTTTGCGCCGGGGCAGATGGCACCATCTTGTGGGGACGGGGAGTGCGGCAGGGAGGGTGCGTATGCTGCAGCAGCGAGTCGACGGCGCGCCGCCGTGCGCGGCGCCCGCGCCGGTGGTTTCGCGTCGGGCGCTGTTGGCGGCGGTGGGCGCCCTGGGGCTGTGCGGCGCGCAGGCGCTCTCAGGATGCGCGCCCGCGGGCAAGGCCGGTGCGGGGCGGGCTGCCGATGCGCGGCAACCGGGCGCAACGTCGCGATCCGAGCTCGCCACCGTGTTCGACGCCGAAGCCGCGCCCCGGTCGCTCACGCTGTGCATGGTGGGCGACATCTTGGTGCACGAGGGCGTGTGGATGAGCGGGGAGTCCGACGGCTCGCGCAGCTACGACCATCTTTTCGCCCAGGCGAAGCCGCATCTGCGAGCGGCAGACATCGCCATCGTCAACCAAGAGACGATACTTGCGAGCACTGCGTTCGATCTTTCCGGCTACCCTACGTTCAACGGGCCGGTGGAGATCGCCGATGCCGAGGCGGCGGCAGGTGTGGACGTCGCCCTGGCGGCGACCAACCACGCCCTCGACAAGGGATTCGCGGGCATCAAGGCCGAACTCGCCTACTGGCGCGAGCGCCATCCCGAGGTCGTGTGCACGGGCATCGCCGACAGCCCGGCGGTCAATGACGGCGTCGCCATCTTGGAGCGCAACGGCATCAAGGTGGCGGTCCTCAACTTCACCGAGAGCACCAACGGCATTCCCTTGCCGGCCGACGCGCCGTTTTGCGTGCGCCTGCTCGACCGGGCGAAGGTGGAGGCGGACTTCGCGGCGGCGCGCGCGGCGGGTGCCGACATCGTCGTCATCTGCCCGCACTGGGGGAGCGAGTACGCCTACGAACCCAATGCGGCGCAGCGCGCGTGGGCGCAGGCGTTTTGCGAGTTGGGCGCCGACGCCATCATCGGCACGCACACGCATGTGATCGAGCCGGTGGAGCTGCTCTTTGGCGCCGACGGCCGGCGGGTCCCGGTGTTCTGGTCGCTGGGAAACTTCATCTCGTGGCAGAACCGCAAGGACACCATGGTGGGCGGCATGGCGGAGCTCGCGTTCGAGAGGTCGGCGGACGGAGCGGTGCGGGTGACGTCCGCGCGCCTCACGCCGGTCATCTCGCACCTGGCGCTGAGTCCGCAGATGTCCTCGTATCCCATCGCCGGCTATACCGAGGACCTCGCCCGCGCCAACGCCGTGCGCCGCGAGCCCGGCTGCGAGGACTTCAGCTTGAGCTGGTGCCACGACTTCTGCCGCAGGGTGCTCGGCGATGGCTACGATGCCACCGCCGACGTCTACCGTCTCACAATGTAGATAGCGTTTGGCGACCTCCCTCCCGCCGCGTTGCACCACGTTGTGCGCGCAGCGAGGCCTAACAAGATTTTCCGTGTGTTTTGCGTCGAACGTTGCCAGATACCCGATTCGGATCCTGACGCCTATCAGTCAGGTTGCCTCCTATGATGCTTTATATGCTTTACACCATATAGCTGTTTCATTACCATGGAAGAAAGCGATCCGAGGAGGCGGCTATGACTCAAACGGGCGCCGCGGTAAAGAGGCCGATGCGGAAGAACGCGGCGAGCGCGAAGGCGGTTGCGGATCCGACGGCGAGTCTCCGGACGGCACGCTCCGCGTATCCGGAGCGCCCGAAGGGGGAGCATGCGGCGAAGAGTAAACATAAGACCGCCCAATCCCAGGTAAATGCGCGCATCGACGCAAAATTGAAGGCGGAGGGTGATGCCGCTCTCGCTGCGGCAGGGTTCACGCCCACGCAGGCCGTGCGCATGCTGTGGACGCTCGCCGTCCGCTGTCAGGGCGAGCCGGAGAAGCTCCGCGCAGCGCTTGATCCGGATTCTGCCGAGCCGTCTGAGGACGAACGTGCCGAACGGCAGCACAAGGTTGAGGCATACCATTCATGCCTTTCGCAGGGGCAAAACGTTCGGGCTGCATTGGGCATAACCGGGGTGGATCCGGATCGGGAGGGATTGTCCGATCAGGAGTATACCGACCTCCTTAGGGGGGAGCATTTCCGGGAGAAGGGCTATCTGCTATGAAGAACCCGCCGACACTCCTTCTCGATACGAATGTCTGGATCGACGCTTTTGATGGGGGTCGGGAGCAGCATATGCGCGCTCACGCCTTGCTCGACACCGCGTTTGAGCACGGTGTATCGTTGGCGTTCGCTGTGAGCAGCTTGAAAGACGTCTACTATGCGCTCTCGAGCGCCTTGAAGCGCCAGAGCCGAGCGGTACATGGAGTGCTGAGTGAGGAAGACGCGCGATCGGCGGAAGTATATGCATGGGCGTGCGTCCAGAACATGCAGGAGATCGCAACGCCCGTCGCGGTAGATGTCTCGGACGTGTGGCTTGCGGGGAAGTTCCGCAATCAGGTGCATGACTTCGAGGACGCGCTCATAGCGGCGGCAGCATCGCGCTGCCATGCCGAAGCGCTCGTCACGAACGACGAGCGCTTCTTGCGGCACAGCCCGGTGAATGCAATGGACGCGGCGGATGCGCTCAAATATGTGATGCTGTCGACGTTGTAGCCCTTGGCATGCTGAAAACCCTAAGAGTCATTTGACGTGGGAATGGGCTGAATGGCGCACGTCCCCAATCAACCCTTTCTAGCGGAGTCTCCACTCCCGCACGCGGCGGCGCATGCCCTCGACATCGAGCACGCCCTCGGCGAAGCCCTTGCGCACGAGCTCGGCGGGCAGCAGCTCGTCGTACTTGTCGAAGTACGGCACCTCACTGGGGTAGACGAGTTCGATGGGGTTCTCGAGGGCGTCGGCCTCGTCGGCGAGCACGCGGAAGAACGTCTCGGCGTCCGCCTTCATCTTGAGCTGCAGGAAGTACGGGCGCGACGCGTCCACGCCCGAGATGCCGAGCTCCTTGGCGCACTTGATCTTGATGAGGCGCTCGAGCGCGAGGAAGGCGTAGCTCCCGAGCCAGGGGATGAGGACCCAGGTGTCGCCGCCCAGGTTGATGAGGGGTTCTGCCGCCGCACCCGAGAGCTCGGCCGTGCGCCGCGCCTGCGCGAGGCGTGCCCGCGCGTTGGCGAGCAGGTACGGATAGGTCTCGTGCGTGGCGAGCACGCGGCGCATGCGCTCGAGCACGTGCGTGTGGATATCTCCCGGGCAGTCGCCAAAATAGGCGGGCACGCGCCCCTTCACCTGCGTGCAGTAGACGAGGTGCCGCTTCCAGTCGACCTCCTCCACCACCCAGCACGCGCCGGCGATGGCGATGCGCTCGCCCGGGGGCGGCGGGTTGACGATCGTGCCGAGCTCGGCGGATTCGGAGCGCACCGTGAACTCCTCGTTCTCCTGGAAGACGGCGTAGAACTTGAAGCTGTTGGTATAGCGCTCGCCGGCAAGTCCCACGATGAGGCCGCCGCCCTCGGTCTGCTCGATGTGGTCGGTCTCGATGAGGTGGCGGAGCAGGATGCGGAAGTCGTCCGCCGAGACGCGATGGAAGTAGGAGAGCGTGAGCACGCGGCTCGCGAGGGCAGCCGGGCTGAGCTCGCCGGTCGATGCGAGCGTCGCCATGGTCTGATGGTAGAGCAGGCTGTAGGGGAGCCGGTCGAGGCGCGGGGGCTCGACCCACTTCTCCTCGCGGTAGAGCTCTACGAGCGCGATGCCCTGCAGGAGCTTCCAGGGGATGGTCTCGGGCATGGTGGTACGGGGCTCCGGCTGCTCCTCGCGCATGACGAAATGCATCTCGGGCGGGCTTCCGCGCCGGCCCGTGCGCCCCATGCGCTGCAGGAAGCTCGACACCGTAAAGGGCGCGTCGATCTGAAAGGCGCGCTCGAGGCGGCCGATGTCGATGCCGAGCTCGAGCGTCGCGGTGGTGACGGTGGTGTCGAGCCGCTCGTCGTCGCGCATGACCTCCTCGGCCGTCTCGCGGATGGCGGAGGAGAGGTTGCCGTGGTGGATGAGGAAGCGGTCGGGCTCGCGGTTCGCCTCGCAGTAGGCGCGGAGCATGGTGCAGACGGCCTCGGCCTCCTCACGGGAGTTGACGAAGACGAGGCACTTGGCGCCGCGCGTGCGCTCGAAGATGTAGCCGATGCCGGGGTCTGCGTCGGCGGGCGCGCGGTCGTCTGCGGCGAGGAGCGCCCGCTCGTCGACGCGCGGGATCGTGACGGCGTCGTCTGCTCCGTCATGGCCCGCGGGGTCGATCCGCTCCACCGCCACCACGTCGGCTGCGATGGTGCCGTCGGCACGCAGGGCCCCTGCCGCGCCGCCCTGCGAAAACTCGTCGCGGGCGCGCTCTGTTGCCTGCGGTCCCGTGATGTAGAAGTGCTCCATGGAGAGGCGCCAGGTGCGCCGCGGCTCCTCGAAGCGCGGGATGATGCAGCCCCGCCCGGTGCCGGAGGCGAGGAAGGAGCCCACGTGCTCCGGGTCGCCGATGGTGGCGGAAAGGCCGATGCGACGGGGATCGACGCCCGCCATGCGCGAGAGCCGCTCGATGAGGCAGAGCGTCTGCCCGCCGCGGTCGCCGCGCAGAAGGGAATGGACCTCGTCGATCACCACGAAGCGGAGGTCGCCGAAGAGCCGGGGTACGGCCGCATGCTTGTGCATGAGAAGCGCCTCGAGCGATTCGGGCGTGATCTGGAGGATGCCGCTCGGCTTCTTCATGAGCTTGCGCTTGTGGGAGGCGGCGACGTCTCCGTGCCAGTGCCAGACGGGGATGTGGGCCTCCTCGCAGAGGTCGCCCAAGCGCAGGAACTGGTCGTTGATGAGCGCCTTCAGGGGGCCGATGTAGAGGGCGCCGATGCTCGCGGGAGGGTCCTCGTCAAAAAGCGTGAGGATGGGGAAGAACGCCGCCTCCGTCTTGCCCGATGCCGTCGATGCGGTGAGGAGCACGTGGTCATCGGTGTTGAAGATGGCGTCTGCGGCAGCAACCTGGATGGAGCGCAGGCCCTCCCAATCGTGGTCGTAGATGAAGTCCTGGATAAACGGAGCGTAACGGTCGAAGACGCTCATCGCATACCTCCTCGATGCTACTGGGCGCGGTCGCGCGCGAGCTCGATGGCCTCTTTGCCGCTCAGGTGCTCGACCGCCAGCTCCAGCATGGTGAGGTTCTGCCAGAACCGGTCGATCTCCGCCTCGTGGCGCTCGAGGGGCACCTTGGGCGCGAAACGCTGGGAGAGGAGCTCGACGGCGGCGCGCTTCTCGGCATCCCGCTCGATGACGCGCACGCGCCCGAAGGCGATGACGCTGCGAAAGTAGGTGGTGAACTCCTCGGGGACGACCCTGTCCTGGTCGACGACGCAAAACGACGCCCGTCCGTCGCGGAGGATCGCGTCGATCTTATGGCCCTCGCGTGCGCTATGGAAGAGGAGGCGTCCGAGCGGGGGATCCTGTGGGGCGGGGGAGCCGCAGGGGAGGTCGTGCTGCAGCGGCGCGTCCCCGCCGGAGGCGACGGGCCCCGCCGGGACGTAGGCGTAGCTCAGCGGGACGGCATAGGGGTAGCCGCCGTCGCCGGCAAGTGCGAGTACCCCAGAGGTGTTGCGCTCGAGTATCTCGGCGCATGCGGCAAAGCTGAGTTCCTGGCGTCTGCGGCGCAGAGGGCGGAAGGGCGCGGTCTGGTTCATGCGGGTCTCCTCGTGATGGGGCCGGTGCGTCGGGGTGGGCCGGATGCTCGAGGCTGCGGCGGCGCCTGCGCGCATCGAGCGCGGCGGCGGGTGCTAGATGGTGAACTCGGCGAACTCCGCGGCATCGTGCGGGACGGCGCCCGGCGCGACGCGGGCTGTGCCGCCCGCCGCGTCCGTGCGGGGGGCGGCGCTTTCGTTCCCGTGTGCGAGGTCGCCATTTTTTGGGGTTCCCGAGGGGCCGAAAGTGGCATTTCCGCACACGGGAGCGGTGGGCTGCGGCGCCGCGCCCGCGGAAGCGGGGCTCACACCAACCTCGCTCAACAGTTCGCCTGTCGGCAGCGCGGGGTTTTGGTAGGCGATGTCCAGAAGCTCGATGAAGTCGCGGATGACCTCGCGCGGCGTGAGGTGCGTGTCGGCCCCCACGCGCCCGAACTCGATCTTGAGGAACGAGACGAGGTCCGCCTCGGTGAGGCGCGGTTCGTAGGCGAAGTAGCCGGAGTGGATCTGCTGCAGCTTCTCGATGAGCACGAGCAGCTCCTCATAGGTGAGCGGATGCAGGGTGATGATGGGCGCGAGCATGTCGCGCATGTCCTCGCGGGCAAAGCGGCCCTGCGTGAGGCGGCTGCGCAGCGCCTCGTAACTGAAGACGCCACGGCGCCGGTCCTCGATGGACTGCGGCGTGCCGCCCATGATGATGCCGAGATGGTGCGCCTTGCCCTGCAGCGTGTCGTTGTACATCGTGAGGATCTTCTCGTAGTTGTACTGCCGCGTGACGGTGTTGGGGATTTTGAAGAGGTTGACGAGCTCGTCGATAAGGACGAGGAGCCCCTTGTAGCCCGCGCCCACGAGGAACTGTGCGAAGAGCTTCACGTAGTCGTACCAGTCATCGTCGGTGATGATGGTCGTGGTGCCGAGCTCGCTGCGCGCCTCCGTCTTGGTGCGGTACTCGCCGCGGAGCCATTTGATGACGCAGCTTTTGGCCTCGTCGTCGCCCTCGCGGCAGGCGGTGCGGTAGCGGCGGAGCATGCGGGTGAAGTCGAAGCCGTGGACGAGCTCCTCGAGGGGGGCGAGCTCGGCGGCGAGGGCGCCCTCGTCCGCCTCGTCCATGGCGGCGACCCAGCGGTCGAGCACGAGCGTGAGCCCGCCGCCCTCGGGCCGCGTTTTGGTGGAGAGGTTGCGGATGAGCTCGCGGTAGGTGGCGAGGCCCTGCCCCTGACCTCCCTGCAGGCGACGCTCGGGCGAGAGGTCGGCATCTGCGACGACGAAGTTCTCGCCCATGGCATGGGTACGGATGGTCTGCAACAGGAAGCTCTTGCCCGCGCCGTAGCGGCCCACGAGGAAGCGGAACGAGGCGCCGCCGTCGGCGATGAGGTCGAGGTCGGTCAGCAGCGCGCGAATCTCCACCTCGCGCCCGACGGTGATGTAGGGGAGGCCGATGCGCGGCACGACGCCGCCTTTGAGCGAGTTTAAGATGACGGCAGCGACGCGCTTGGGTACGCGGGGCGCGGGTGCGGTGGCGGTCATGGGCAAATCAACTCCCGGATATCGTCTCGGTAGTCTTCGATGAGGCACGGCCCGGCGGCACCGAACTCGATGGCCGTGTCGCCAAGCAGGTCGAAGAGCTTCTCGTTGATGGTGTCGACCATCAGGTCCTCGGATGCGCCCGCGGGCGCCTTTGCCGGCTTCCCCTCGAGAAGGGCGGCAATATAAGCGGTCTCCTCGGCCGTGAGCGGGCCGCCCGGTGCCGTCTGCCGTGCCGGCGCCTGAGTGGGCGCGGCGGCACGGGCGGGGGCCTCTCCGTCCGTAAGCCCTGCACGAACGGGGGGCGACGGCTGTGTCTCCCGCAGGGCGGTGCCGCCCGAAGCGGAGGGCGGGGCCTCCGCCCCTTCCGCCTCGCTCTGGGCGGCCGGGGAGGGCTCGACCGGCCCCTCATCCCGCTCCTCGTCGATGAGCAGGGCCTCCCGCGTCTCGGCCGCCGCGCTGCGGATGCCCGAGAGCTTGGAGAGGTCGATGTCGATGACGCGCGGGGCGTGGGCGCGTTTCCAATCGAGCCAGGTCGCGATCTCGCGGTCGATGATCTTAGCGAGGTATTTGGGGCACTTGGGCTCTTTGAGCTGCGGCTCGAACGAGAGGGCGGCGCGCAGGCGGTAGTCGGTCGCCCGGGCGATCTCGCCCCAGGCTTTGCTGCGCCCCTGTCCACCGTAGATGCGCCGGCAGGTCCAGAGGCCGCGGCGGCAGCGGTAGCGGTGGATGGGATCGAGCGCGTAGTCGGCGTCAGCGTGCGCGTGCTCCTCATAGAAGACCGCCGACCCAAACATCGTGTAGCCCATCTCCGCCTCCTCGCCAAACGAATTTTCAACCAAGCCGTGCGAACGGTGCTTGCGATAATAGGCGAGCATGCGGACAAAGACGGCGGCGGTCACGTGGCGGAGGTCGTCGGGGTGCGCGTGGTAGAGGCGCGAGGACCGGGGCCGATAGGAGGCGTGGCGCTCGATGGCGTCTAGGATGCGCTCCTCGCCGGCGGCGTCGGGCGGCAGGGGGAGCGCCCGCTCCGCCGAGCGCTCCGCGCGGGATGCGGGATGGGCGGCAGGAGGACGGGTGCCGGTTGGGGGGACGCCGGCGCCGCCGCCCGTGTGCGACGCGGGGTCCTCGTCGAGCCCGAGCCAGGTGGCGAGGGCGGGGTCGAAGGGCATGAAGGTGCGGGCGATGGCGATAAGCTCGAGGTCGAGGGTACGGACCGGGTCGTCCGCCAACAGCTCGGCATCGAGGCCGTGGTAGATGACGTAGTCGTGGAGCCAGGTGCGGACATTGCGGTCGATCTCGGGTGCGAAGGCGCGGTAGGCATCCCAGAACGCGCGCAGCTTGCGGTAGCCGTCCAAGGGGTCCGCCACACCGATGCCGTTGATGAGCTCGTAGAGGTAGACGTAGGCGAACGAGGTGGACGTTTGGGCGACCTCGCCCCGGCGCACCGCGGCGCGCCAGGTGAAGTAGCCGCGCAGCTGGCGGTCGCTCATGTTGTTGTACGTGGGGTAATAGGAGACGAAATTGCCCCGGTACGGGCAGTCGTCTTCAAAATCCTCCATATAGCGCGCCTGGCGGTAGAAGAGCTCCGCCTCGGAGAGCCAGCGACCGCGCGCGCCGCCCGGCTGATCCTGCCAGCGCGAGATGGCGCGCATCTTGCGGTACCGGTCGGGCAGGTAGGTTGCCATCTGGCGCCCGGTTCGCACGATGGGCTCGTCGCGATAGACGCCGGTAGAGAAGTGCGCGCTCTGGCGAATCCGCTCGTTGGCGTTGAGCCGAGCGATGAGCTCGTGGATATCGACGTCGTGTCCCGCCATGCGCACCTCCTTCTGCGGTAGGGGTAGCCATACATCATACCACAGCCACAAACAGATGTTCGTAATGAGGAGGTACGGTGACGGCGCGTCGGAGGGGGAGACCCGGGAAGGCGGGTTTGGCGGTTAGAGGCGGCGGGTGTGCCGCGATATCTCCTGACGTATGGCCGCCGTGGTGCGCTTGGGGAGCGGCAGCCGCACGTCGCCGGCGAGCTCGACGGCGTCGGGCGACACGCTGGTCACGTAGTCGCAGTTGATGAGGTGCTTGCGCGAGATGCGGAGGAACGTTGGCGGCAGGAGCTTCTCGAGGGCGGCGAGCAGCTGACGCACCTCGACCGTTTCCTCGACGAGATGCAGCTTTGCCGCCTTACCGTCCGCCTCGGCATAGATAAGCTGCTGCGGATCCAGGTAGACGGTGGAGCTGCCCGAGGGAATCTCGATGCGCTCGCCCGCGGCCCGCTTGCCCGTGCCCGCCTTGATGATTGCCCGCACGTATTGATAGGTCTGCTTGCTTACCTCAAAGGGGAAGTGGTAGCTGCCGTCGGGCTGAACGTCGTCTTTGGAGAAGTGAACCAGGTAGAAGCGCCAGACGTCCCCGTCGCGTCGCAGGCCGAAGCTGGCGTTGAGATGCTCGGCGGCAACGGCCTCTGTAGTGGAGAAATCCGAGTAGATCGCGAACGAGCCGACCACCATCACGTTATCGGGCGCCGTCACGCTGGCGATGCGAAAGCTGGCGTCGCGGATGAGAAAATCGGGAAGGTCGGGATTTTTGCCGAGGTTCGCGCGCATGTCCGCGAGACCGGAAAAGAGGGGGCCGCAGGCGCTGATGAGCGTGCAGTCATCTGTCGCATGCGAGAACAAAAGGGAGTAATCGTGGTGGAAGGACCCGGCGACCACGCGGTTGACGAGGTCGAGAAGCTCGTCTTCGGTGGGGCCGTCAAGGCCGACGGGGGTTGGCGTATCGATGTTGTTCGCGTCCATGACGACTCCTCTCCGTCGCATGCTGGCAGGGGCGCCGCGCGAACGGCTCCCCTGCATCTTAGCACCTTGCCATGAAGCGCATGTGCGCGTCTAGGCGGCATCGCTTGAGGGCGGGTACGCCGTGGCGAGGAACCGCTGGAGCTGCGCCTGCGCCGTAAGGGAGGTCAATGCCCCCGGTGCGTGCGAGCCGCGGGCCGCCCGTGCGAGGCGCTCTGCCACCTGACGGCGCAGCGCGGGGTTGCGGAGCTCGGCGCACGTGGCGGAAACCACGCGGATATGGGGAAACGCGTCTGTGTCGACGGGCATGCTGTGCGGGTCGTCCGTAACGTCGAGTGCAACATTGCTGTGGGGCCAATACAGTGCCATGCTCTCCTCCCATCCTCTGCGCGGAATGCGCTTGATGGGGGAAGCGTAGCGCGGCCGTCTTACCGTCCCCTGACAGCCGCCTGAAGGGCGTCTCATTCGGGCAGCTCTTAAGGGTCGGAATTGCGACGAAAGTTTTTTCATGCGTCTATACGGTAAGATGGAAGTTGCTGCTGCGATATCGGCCGCTTTGAACGGGAGGCGCGCGTGGACGATAAGATAAGTTTGGAAGATATCGCGGGAGACGATGTCATGCAGCACCTCAGTATGCATCATTTCAGTCTGATGACCTCGCTGTTCTCCGTGCTCAACGCGACTCGAGCAGGTGACCCAAACAACGTTATCGCTCATTATTTCCTCGAGCACTTCGACGAGCTTGCCGACCTCAACATTTACGATGTGGTGGAGGCGTGCTATACCTCTCGTTCTGGTATTCGGCGTTTCTGCCAGGAGATTGGATTTGAGAATTTCACGGGCATAAAATACAGCGCCTACGAGTGGAAGCGTCAGAGTGATTATTTTCTCGGCTATGCTCGTCATGATGATTATCGATCGTATCTTCCCGATCGTCTGGGGAAAATGTGCGAGACCATCAACCAGCTGATCGATGAGCGGACGCTCGTCAAGCTGGCGACGGTGATGCACGAGGCCAATGAGGTCGTATTGGCTGCGACGGACTTCTCTGCGACGGCGCTTCGCGACTTTCAGCAGGCCATGCTGGTGATGCATAAGATTGTGCGCGTATTTACCGATGCTGTCGGCGACGAGGAGGTCTTCGATATATTGGGGCCGCGCGATATTGTGTTGGTGACGTCGGCAACGGGGAATTACGCGCGCGTGGCAAGGCCTCGCATCGAAGGATTATCCGCCCAGCGCGTGCTGATAACCATGAATCAAGATCCGGCGCTCGCAGAGCCGTACGACACCGTGCTATACCTTTCCCGCAAAGATTTAAAGACGAGCCGATCGGTCTATGCGAAGTACGGGGTCAACTATCTCTTTGATTTGCTGTACAACGTGTACTGCCGCCTGTATGGATAGGGCGGCGCCTTAGCTGACACGGCGGCGATAATGCCCGTAGTCTTGTAGGTCTTCAATTGTCAAGATGGGTCCTACCGTTCGGCGATGGTTTGCCGCCGTTCGGCGGGTTCATTTTCTGGTGCCTACTTTTAGGGTTCGATTTGCGAACCCCAAGGTAGACGGGTTGTTATGTACGGTTTCATCAGCTCGAGCGAACGGTTATCAACGCTATCGTACGGAGGGAGCAGCCGGACATGCACTACGATCACAATCCGAAATTCCCCGACGGGTTCTTCTGGGGCGCATCAAGCGCCGCATGGCAAGTGGAGGGCGGCGTGGCGGAGGGTGGCCGCACGCCGGCCATCATCGATCTGAATTCAAAGACCAAGAAGCCCTTTGCCGACAATTCCATCGCAGCGGATCATTTTCATCATGTTCACGAGGACGTTGCTCTCATGGCGGAGTGCGGCTTCACCAGCTACCGGTTCTCGCTTTCTTGGTCGCGCATCATTCCCGCTTCTGATGGAAGGGTGAATCTCGAAGGGATCGCGTTTTACAACGATCTGATCGATGAGCTTGTTGCTCGTGGCATCACCCCCATCGTGACGCTCTACCATTACGATATGCCGGTGTGGGTTGACGAAGAGCTCGGTGGCTGGAAAAACCGGGCAACGATTGATGCTTTCGATCACTACGTGCGCGTATGTTTCGAGTCTTTCGGAGATCGGGTAAAGTACTGGCTTTCCATCAATGAGCAAAATATGCAGATCGCCTACGGCGACTGGCTGGGCATTTCCAAGGGCTGCGATGACTGGTTCCGCGACCAGTGGAAAATCAACCACATTATGAATCTTTGTCACGCTAAGGCCGTCATTGCCTGCCATGAGCTCGTTGAGGGCGGAAAAATCGGTCCTGTTCCGGGCATGGTGCCCATCTATCCGTATTCATGCGACCCGATGGATCAAATTGCCGCTATGAACGCCGAGGAGTTCACTGAGAAAATCTGGAACGATACGTATGCGTATGGTGCTTACAGTGAGTTTGTAAAGAACTACTGGAAGAACCACGACATCAATCCTGGTATCGAGCCAGGTGATGAAGAGCTGATGGCTGCTGCAAAGATAGACTTCTTTGCAGTCAACTGCTATCGTTCGAACACGGCGAAGTGGGCGCCCATCGACGCTGTGAGCCATCCTTATGAGCTCAACAAGACCGGCGAGAAGGGCAAGCTTGTTTTCCCGGTTGTTCCGGGCGCTTATCAGCTGGTTTACAACCCGTTTGTGGAATATACCGACTGGGACTGGGAGATCGATCCCGTTTCCATGCGCTATGTGCTGCGTTACATGTGGGACCACTATCACCTGCCCCTCGTCATTACCGAAAATGGTTTCGGCGCACACGAGCACAAGGATGACAATGGCGAGGTTCACGATCAGTACCGTATTGATTTCTTACGTGAGACGATATACCAGCTGGGACTTGCCATCGAGGATGGCGTCGAGGTCATGGGGTACAACCCATGGTCGTTCACGGACTTGCTGTCAACGGGTAACGGGATCGAGAAGCGTTACGGCCTTGTGTATGTCGATGCCACAGACGACGAGCTGAATGAGGCTGAGGAGAAGGGCGTCTTGCCGCCGATGAAGCGTATTAAAAAAGACTCGTTCCATTGGTATGCAAAGCTCATCAAATCGAATGGTAGGGACTGGGGCTGTGACATGGCTGGTCATGATGATGCCCCCTACGGTCATCGCTCCTAACTGATTTCGCGCAGTGGTGCCAAGAACAACGGACGGCTCCGCTGCAACCCAACCTCTAGATAAGGGGGACTAGCAATGGCTAAGAAAGACTACGTCGCGATACGCGATCGGATTGTTGCAGCATGCGGTGGCGTGGAGAACATCGCTAACGTTTCGCATTGCATGACTCGGCTTCGGCTGCAGCTGAGGGACGGATCGAAGCTCGATCAGGATGCTGCGAAAGAGATTGCTGGCGTGTTGAACTTGGTTATCCAGAACGGTGAGTACCAGTTTGTCATCGGCCAAGATGTGGCAAGCCTGTACGAGGAGTTCATCAAGCTCGATATCCATGCGGGTGGGTCAGTGGAAGATGCGGACGCGGCCGCTGAGGATCTGAAGCGAGGCGGCGTTGCAGAGGCGATACTGTCGTTCATTGGTGGTACATTCTCACCGGTCATCCCGGTACTCGTTGCTGGCGGACTTACAGGTGCGGTGCTGACGCTTCTCACCACGTTTGCGGGTGTTTCGGCGGATGACGGCACCTATAAGGTGTTCTACTTCCTCAATCAGGCGACATTCTGGTTTCTGCCGGTGTTCATCGGCTTCTCCGCAGCTCAGCGTTTGAAGTCCAACGGTTTCTTGGGTGCGTTTCTGGGAGCGACGCTTCTCTACTTCACCTCGAATATGGGCGAGGATCCCATTAGCTTCCTCGGCATCCCCGTCCAGATGATTTCATATAACTCTACGGTGTTCCCCGTTATCTTGGGTGTGCTGTTTATGAGCGTGGTTTACCGCTTCCTGCAGCGCTACATGCCCATTCCGCTGAGGACCATCTTTGTGCCGTTGATTACCATGTTGGTCACTGTGCCGGTGACGCTTCTGGTGCTTGGGCCCATCGGAAATACGGTGGGCACATGGCTCTCTGATGGCGTATTGGCGATCTATCGCGCCGTGCCGCCCCTGGCAGTTGCCATCATCGGCCTCGGAACTCCGTGGCTCGTGTTCTTCGGTATGAATAACGCGACGTATCCGGTGGTATTTGCCCTCCTTGCTGAGGTGGGTTCTGACCCGCTCATTTGTACGGGCATGGCTCCGGCTAACGTGGCGGTCGGTGGTGCTTGCCTTGCTGCTGCGCTCATTGCCAAGAAGGTTGAAGACCGGTCTGTCGCTGTTGGAGCGGGGGTTACTGCACTGTGCGGCATTACCGAGCCGGGAGTCTACGGCGTGCTTTTCGTGAAGCGCTACCCGTTGATCGGCGCAATGATTGGCGGTGGCATCGGTGGCCTTATTGCGGGTTTCGTCGGTATGACGCAGTACGTGGTTTCTACCCCGGGCTTCATCAGCTTTGCGGCATATATCAATCCCGATGGTTCGCCTGACAACCTGATGTGGTCGATGGTAGTGATGGTGGTTGCCACGGTGCTTGCCTTTGTTGCCACATACATCCTGGGTAAGAGGGAGATGGCCAAAGAGGCTGCCTAATAGGTTTAGATTGTCATAAAGTTTGTGCGCCCGCGCCAACGAAGGGTTGGTGCGGGCGTATTGCTGTCAACATTCTTTCGGGAGCGTTACGAGGCGCGCATGCGGCTCGACAAGAACGGTTGAGACCGTAAAATGGGCAGCACGCACTTTTGTGTACTAAAGCGCAGCCATGAATCGCTTCTGTGCAGTGGCTGAAACCGAACCGGCAGAGGAGGTCGTGCGATGGCGAGAGGCGCGGTCGCAGAGGGGCTCATCCGCCCGTTTGAGGCGGAATATGAGGACTACGTGCGCGATGAATCGCGCAGCCGCGGGCATGCCGAGTCCATCTCGTTTCCCACGTCTGAGGAGGAGGTGCGCGAGGTCTTGCGCGCCCTTGCCCCGGAAGCGGCGCCGGTAACGGTTCAGGGCGCGCGAACGGGCCTGGCGGCGGGCGCGGTGCCTGCGGGCGGCCACGTGATGAACCTGTCGCGCATGAATCGCTACCTCGGGCTCCGGCAGGATGAGGAGGGCCGCTTCTACCTACGCGTGCAGCCGGGCGTGGTCCTGCTCGACCTGCGCCGCCACCTCGCCGCCCGCGATATCCCCGCGAACGGTTGGGACGACGCCTCGCTTCGCGCGCTCGAGGCGCTCTCCGCCGCACCCCTGCAGATGTTCCCCACCGATCCCACCGAGACCTCGGCCTGCTTGGGCGGCATGGCCGCCTGCAACGCCTCGGGCGCGCGGAGCTTTCGCTACGGACCCATGCGCGGGCACGTGAGCGCGCTGCGCCTCGTGCTCGCCGACGGCGATGTGCTGGCTCTTCGCCGCGGCGAGGCGCGTGCCCGCGGGCGTGCGCTCGCGCTTACCACCGAGGGCGGGCGCGCGCTTGCCATCGACCTGCCGACGTATGAGATGCCCGTGTGCAAGAACGCCTCGGGCTATTATGCCGCGGACGACATGGACGCCCTCGACCTCATCATCGGCTCGGACGGGACCCTCGGCATCATTACCGAGATCGAGCTCGCCCTCATGCCCGCGCCGGCGGTCACGTGGGCGGTGAGCTGTTTTCTTACCGACGAACGTCAGGTGCTCGACGCCACCTGCCTTCTGCGTCGCAGCTTAGCGCATGCGAGCGCGCTCGAATACTTTGACGAGGCGGCGCTCAGGATCCTGCGCGCCCAGCGCGCGGCCGGCGCGGCGTTTGCCTCGCTGGTGGAGCCGCCCGCAGGGGCGCGCGCCTGCCTGTACGTCGAGCTCGCCTGCGATACGGAGGACGAGGCCATGGCGGACCTCGCGCGCGTGGGCGCCGCGCTCGAGGAGGTGGGCGCGAGCGAGCGGGCGACGTGGGTGGCGCGCACCGATGTGGATCGCGAGGCGCTCACGTTCTTCCGCCACGCGGTGCCGGAGAGCGTCAACATGCTTATCGACGAGCGCCGGCGGACCGACCCGTCTGTCACCAAGCTGGGAAGCGACATGGCGGTTCCCGACGAGCGTCTGCACGATGTGGTGGCCCTGTACCGCACGACGCTGGCCGAGGCCGGGCTCGAGGCTGCGGCGTGGGGACACATCGGGAACAACCATCTGCATGTCAACGTGTTGCCGCGCGACGCGTCGGATTACGCGGCGGGCAAGCGCCTGTTTGCCCGGTGGGCGCGCGAGGTGGCCGCCATGGGCGGGGCGGTTTCCGCCGAGCACGGTGTCGGCAAGCTGAAGCGGGATTTTCTGCAGGAGATGTACGGGAGGCGGGCGCTGGTGGAGATGGCGCGCGTCAAGCAGGTGTTTGACCCGCAGGGGCAGTTGGGCCGCGGCAACCTGTTTGACGAGGCGTTGCTCGCGGACGTGCCCGCGGCGCCGGGTGCGAGGGCCGGTGCGGCTGCGGGCAAAGGGGGTGCCTAGCATCATGCATATCGTGGTCTGCGTAAAGGCGGTGCCGGGTTCCACCGAGGTCAAGATGGACCCCAAGACCCACACGATCGTGCGCGACGGCGGCGCGGCGGTGGTGAATCCGTTCGATGCGACGGCGCTCGAGCTCGCGCTCCGCCTGCGCGACGCCCGCGTTGCGGCGGGCGAGCCGAGTCGGGTGAGCGCGCTCTCTATGGGGATTCCGGCGACGGAGGCGCTGCTGCGCGACTGCATGGCGCGCGGGGCGGACGAGGCGCTGCTGCTTTCCGACCGGGCGTTCGCCGGGGCGGATACGCTGGCGACCACCTATGCCCTCACCTGCGGGATTGCGCGGTTGGCAAAGGGCGCGGGCGAGCCTGCGCTCGTGCTCTGCGGCAAGATGGCGGTCGACGGGGACACGGCGCAGATCGGGCCGGAGCTTGCCGGGGCGCTCGGCGCCGCCTGTGCGACCGATGTGCGGGAGATTTTGGCGTGCGACGCTCATGCCGTGCTGGTGCGCGCCGCGGTAGACGGGGGGATGGCGGAGCTCGAGCTTCCGCTGCCCGCGGTGCTCACGGTCGCCAAAGAGGCGGCGCAGCTGCGCATGCCGAGCATCGCGGGGGTGCGCGCCGCGGCCGCGGCGCCGGTACCGGTCGCTACCGCTCAAGCGGTGGGGGCGGATACGGCGCGTATCGGCCTTGCCGGCTCGCCCACGCAGGTGGTGCGCTCGTTTGTCCCCGAGCAGCGCTCGCGCGCCGTGCCGGTGGTCGGTACGCCGGCAGAGCAGGCGGCGCGCCTCGTCCAGATCATAGCGGAGGTGTCCTGATGGCGGGTTTGGTGGTCGATGCGGCGCGCTGCGTGGGATGCGGCCGCTGCGTGCGCGCCTGCGGCAATGCGGGGATCGAGGTGCGGGATCGTCTGGCATATCCGACCGATGGCTGTCTCTTGTGCGGGGCGTGCGTGGATGCCTGCCCGGTGGGCGCGATTGCCATCGAGCACTCTCAGGTGGATGCGGCGGACCTTGCCTCGTGGCACGATGTGTGGGTGTTTGCGCAGGTTGAGCGGGAGGGCGGTCTTGCACCGGTTGCGATGGAGCTCGTGGGCAAGGCGCGCGAGCTCGCCTGCGCGCGCGGGTGCCGCGTGGTCGCGCTCCTGGCTGCTGCCGAGTCCGAATCCGGCGCCCTCGCCTCCACCCTTATCGCCCGTGGAGCAGATGAGGTGCGGCTCGCCTGCGATGAGCGCTTCGCATCTGCCGACCCGGAGCTCTTGGCTGGCTGGGTGTGCGCCGAGGTGCGCGCCGGGCGCCCCGAGATCGTGCTCTTTGGTGCGACACCCCTCGGCCGCGAGCTCGCACCGCGCGTGGCCGTGACGCTTCAGACGGGCCTTACCGCCGATTGCACCGTCCTCGCCATCGATTCCCAAACGGGCCTTCTCCAGCAGACGCGCCCCGCCTTTGGCGGCAACCTCATGGCGACCATCGTCTGCCCGACGCATCGCCCGCAGATGGCGACGGTGCGCCCCGGTGTCTTTGCGGCGCCCGAGCCCGACCCGTCGCGTACGGGAGCGGTGGTTGCCGCCCCGCTGGCCCCCGGTGCCGCGTCGCGCGTGCGCTTGCGCGCGTTTGCGCCGACGTCTGCCGGCGCGTCTCTTGTGCAGGCGCGGCGGCTCGTGGTGGTGGGGCGCGGTATCGGGTCGCAGAAAAACCTTCCCTTGATGCGGCGCCTGGCGGAGCTTCTGGGGGCGCAGCTCGGCTGCACGCGTCCGCTTGTCGAGGCGGGCTGGCTCGACTATCCGCACCAGATCGGGCAGACGGGCGCCTCCGTGGCCCCGGAGCTCTTGGTGAGCGTGGGCGTATCGGGTGCGGTCCAGCATCTAGCGGGCATCGGCGGCGCTAAGACGGTCATCGCCATCAACGAGGATGCGGGCGCCCCCATCTTTGGGGCGGCGCACTACCGGGTGGTGGGCGACGCCATCGCCGTCGTGCGCGCCCTTGTGGAGCGCCTCGAGGCGGATGCTGTCGCTAGGTAGCGGGCCCCTCCACAGGGCGTTGCGGTGGGCCTGCGGCCCGCGCGGTCCTAGAACACGAGGTTTACCAGAAGCATGTAGACCACGGTGCTCGCCACGATGGAGAGCAGCATGTTGTGGCGCTTCAGATAGAGGCCGCCGGCGATGAGGACGCCCACCGCCTCGGGGATGCCGTGGCTTTCTGAGAGGATGCTGACGTCCTTGAGGCAGTAGACCACGAGGAGCCCAAACACGGCGCCCGGCAGGGCGTTGCCGAGGTAGCGCACGAAGGCGGGCGTCTCGCGCCCGGCGGGAAACGCGATAAAGGCCGCGGCGCGGGTGAGGACGGTGGCGGCGCCCGCGGCGCCGATGGTGATGAGCATCTGCAGGGTCGTCATGCGCAGCCCTCCCCGCCGTCTTCTGTCGCGCTCTCGGCGTAGGCGGGCTCGATGCGCCGCCTCGTGCACGCGATGCCGATGAGGATGAGCGCCATGGCGGGAATCATAAAGTTGTCCGCCCCCATGGTGCAAAGCGCTACGGCGGCTGCCGCGATTCCGATGACGGCGCTCAGGTGCTGACGGTCCTTCTCCCATTGGTCGAGAAAGATCACGATGAACAGGGCCGTCATGGCAAACGACACCCCCTCGACCGTGGTGGCGACCAGCGTTCCAAACAGCCCGCCGAACGTACAGCCAGCAACCCAGTAGAGCTGGTTGAGCGCCGTCACCCACGTCATGAACCAGCCGCGGTCGATGCCCTCGGGCGGCTCGGTGGCGTAGTTGATCGAGAACGTCTCGTCGCACATACCGAAGATGAGGTAGGGGCGCTTGCGGCCGAGCCCGCGGAAGCGCTCGAGCATGGAGAGGCCGTAGAACAGATGGCGCGCGTTGATGATGAGGACGACGGCGAACGTGGTGAGCGGGTCAAACGCCCCGGCGAGCTGCGACGCCACCACGAACTCCGCCGACCCCGCAAAGATCACGACGCTCATGAGCACAGGCGTCCACCAGGGGAGCCCGAGCGATCCGGTATAGATGCCGCAGGTGATGCCGAGGAAGACGAACCCGGCGAGGATGGGGATGGTAAGGGGGAAGGCGGCGCGCAGCGCTTGGAGGCGCGCGCCGGGCGCAGCGCCGGTCGTGTCGGTCGTTTCAGTCATGGGCGGCTTCCGGGGACAGGCAAGAGAAAGCGGAGCGCACGCGGCGCTCCGCTCAACGGGCAGGGATAGGGGGGGTGCGTTAGGCGAAGACGGCAGCGACGCGCGCGGGCAGGCCCGTCGCGCCCTCGATGTGCGGCCACGATACGAAGACGATGGCACCCGTCGCGGGGACCTTGTCGAGGTTTGCCATGACCTCCACCTGGAGGTGGCCGTGATCGAGCACCCAGCGCTCGCAGGCAAGGTCGTCGGCTTCGACGGCAAGGTAGGACGCGTCGGTGTCAAAGGTCTCGTGACCGTTCATCTGGATGTGGCGCTCCTCGTAGAGAAACTGAAGCGCCGGCAGAGACCAGCCGGGGCAGTGCTCGCCGCCCTCGGCATCGAAGTTGTTGAGGGCAGCGTTATCCGGCCAGCGATGGTACCAGTCGGTGCGCAGTGCCACGAAGGCGCCCTCGGGGATGCGGCCGTGCTCGGCCTCCCATGCCTCGATATTCTCCACGGTCACTGCAACATCGGGACCCTCGGCGGCGATCTTGGACGTGAGGTCGATCACGCAAAGCGGCATGGCCATCTTATCGACGCCAAAGGCCTCCGACCCCTCTTTGCCGGGGGTGAAGTGGCTCGGGAAGTCCACATGCGTGCCAAACTGACCAGGGAACTTGTAGGTGTGGATGCGGCAGGAGAGCATCTCCTCGTCGTAGTCAAAGACGGTGCGGCAGAGCTCGACCGACCCCTCCGGAATGCCCGCCCAGTAGGGGCTCTCGTTGGTGAGCGGATGGGTGAGGTCGACCCAGGTTGCAGATTGCAGCTTCTCGAGTTCAGGCCAAAGGCTCATGGGGTCCCCTTTCTCGGGCGGTTACGGATAGAGCCGGGTGTACCCATGATATGCCTTCATCTTGCTGGTATCGCTGCGGGCGGATGGAAATTAACACGACAAGGGCGCTCTTTGTGTCGCTTTGCTTGTGGCTAGATTTGCTCGTCCACCCAAGCGCGCAGGTGTCCGTCCATCCGGTTCATGAGCTGCGCCGTTGCTCGGTTGGTGAAGGGGCGCTCGATGCCAAAGGGTCTCTCGAAGGGCTGGAAGATGAAGCCCTGGTCGAGTGCGATCTCGAGGCTCGCAGGATAGACGAGCTCATAGGTGAAGCAGGCGAGGGCAACGAGGTAGTCCGCCGACTCGGTCCTCTCGTCGCGCCGCACGCAGCGGTGCTCAAAGAACGCATCCTCGGTGGCGGGGGAGACGGCGCTGGCGAGAAGCTCGTCCTCTGTGATGCCGAGGACGGTCTGGACGTCGTCGGTGCAGGTGACGCGAAGGATGTCGATCTTGTCTGCGTCGCGTACGACGTCGCAGACGGCGTGCGTGCGCACGTCAAGCTCATCGGGCAAGCGGAAGGCACTGTGATAACCCACGGCGGCGCGGATGAGGGCGCTTGCGGCAGGGTCTGAGGCGGCCTCGGGGGCAAACGCTGCGAGCGCGCCCGCCTCGCGCGCATGCGCCACGAAGGCATCGTCGTCCGCGCGCGCTGCCGCCACGACGTTCACGAGCGCCGGGTCATCTAGGTGGCTGGCGCCCTCAAAGAGCACGTCCACGCCAATGGCGGCATGGTCTGCCGAGGCTCGGTCGTTAAAGGTGTTCCAGCGCCGCAGTTGCTCAAAGCGGCCGATATCGTGCAAAAGGCCGGCGAGCCAGCAGAGGTCGATACCCGCCGGCGTAAAGCCCTGGGCGCGCGCAATCTCCTCGGCGAGTTCTGCAACGCGCAACGTGTGCTCGATTTTGAGCGCAACGCGCGGGTTGCTCGCATCGTAGGGCGCTACATAGGCGTAAAAAGCAGTGTGCGCTTTCGTACGATCGATTACCAACGGTGCCATGATTTGCGGTCTCTATTCTCGACAAAGGGAAACTGGTTAAATGTTTTATCCAGTTTGCCCGGAAACTGGTAAGAACTTTTTACCAGTTTTGTGAAGACATGATTAGCTGAGAAGCTTGTTTTTGCTTCCGCGGATTTCGCTATGCACCCGGCATCGCCAACATGGTGCCCGCAAAGACCGGCGTGCCCAGCTGATTGTCGATAATGAGGTAGGCGAAGGGCCGGTTGAGGATGACGTCGTAGACAACCGGCTCGTCGAGCGGCGCCGAGGCGCCCGCCTCCAGACCGATAGAGGTTGCCGCGGCGGCGCGCGTGCCCTCCTCGTTCACGTCGATAAAAGTCTTGTGCAGCACCTGCCCGATATAGAGCGGCCCGTCCTCGTCGGTGCCCATGGGGGTGAAGTCGGCGAGCTCGGGGTCAAAGGCCGCGTTCAGGCCGAGTGCGCGCAGCACGTCGGTGAGCTCGGTGCCGTACTCGAGTTTGAACTTGGGCAGGCCGGCGTTGACCTCGGCGTTCACGACTGGATGGAGGAGCGCCTCGAGCGCAGGGCCGTTGAGCGCGGCAACGGCGTCGGCAAGTAGGACGCCCTCGCGCGGCAAGAGGCCCACAAAGGCATAGCGGTAGTCGGCGTAGGGCTTAATGAAACCTTGGAGCTGCTCATTCTCCACGTAGGTTCCCTCATGCGAGCGCATCATTCGCACCGTTTGCTCGGCGCCATCCTCGCACGTGAAAACGTCGTCCTCCACATCCGCGTCCTCATATGGTTCCTCCCAGGCGTCCTCAAAAGCGAGTGCGTTTACGAGGTAGAGCCGGGCTGCGTCGGGGATTTCGCTGATGAGCTGCTCAATCATATGGTCGGTATGTTTGTCCACCCAGGCGTTGATATCGTTGACGGTGGTTGCGTCAAAAGGTGCCGAGAACACGCTTGCGTCGAGCTCGTTCGCGCAGGTGGCAAGGTAGTCGTCGCGCACCTCGAGCGAGTCGGTTTCGCGGATCCAGATGGAGTTTGCCAGGTGGAGTGATGCCGTCGTGCCGCCTTCGTTATCCTCCTCGCCGTCGAGCTCGGTGCCCCACAGGTCGCCGGTCTCAAGATAGTGCGCATAGGTGCCCAGATAGGAGTTGAGCTCGTCGGTGCCAAGGCCGGTTACCGCGGCGAGTTCGTCGTGCGTGGTGCCTGCGGCGCCGTTTTGCGCGAGTGCGAGCGCATAGAGGATCGAAAGGGGAGAGATGAAGGTGTTGGCGCGCTCGTCCTTTGCGCGGTCCGCCTGTGAGCAGGTGCGGAGCAGATTTGCCGTAAGCGCGTACGATGCCGACAGCGCCTGCTCGTCTGTCAGGATGGTATAGGGGTCCTCGCCGCTGATTGAGAAGGAAGCCGCTTCGCGCGCAGGCTCGGTGAGGTCGGTTGCGGTGAGCGTGAGTGCACCGTCTGTGTTGTTGCAGCCGGCAAGAGCCACCGGTACCACCGCTGCGGTCCCCAGAAGCGCGGCAAGCCCCATCATCGAGCGGCGGGAGAGCGCAGGGTCAACAAGGTCGTTCGTACGCATAGCGGCCTCCTTCTGGTCGGAGCGCGTTTTTCCCATTGTACCCCGTGCGACGCAGGGGATTTGCCGTTCGCGAGCTGATTAGGGGGGGCACGTGGGAATACTTCCCGTAAAGCCATCGCCGACGAGAAAAAGGTGGTGCCGCTATGATTCCCGAGATTGTCCTATTGATCTCTGCAATCGCTGTGGTTATCAGTGTGCTGTGCGCATTGCGGGGCAGGCTTCCCAAGGCAGCTCTCGCCGCTCAGGGTGTGATATGCGCGATGGTCCCTGCGCTCATCATTGCCGATCTCAACCGCATGGCGCAAATCCCCGATTTTCAGGGGATGATTGACGTGCTGCCCGCATGGCTTTGGGGCTGCATCATCCTCATTGCCATCGTTGTGGTGTTAGATGTTGTGGCTGCCGTTCGCGAGCGTCGGAACAGCTGCTAGGCTGTTCACCCTATGCTGAACACGGTTTAGCCCGTCTCAAGGTTTTGCTTGCCAGGCTGAGAGCTCTCAGGCGTTGGGCGGCTGTGTGGCTCAACGCAGCTGCGTCACCGCAAGGGTGGCGGTGGCGACGGTGCCGATCCAGAATGCAAGAGGGACGGCGTTAGGCATGAGTGCCGAGGCGGCAGCGACCACGACAGCGAGGATTGCTGTCGCCGATTCGCAGGTGAGGCGCACGCGCCTGGGCATGAGGTCGGCTACGTCGAGGGCGCCGATGCAGGCAAATGAGACGTCAAGTGCGATGGCGCATAGAACGAAGTCAATCGTCTTGTCAGCAGAAACACCCAGCGCTCCCATGCAACAACCTACGACGACTGACGAGAGCGTGGCAACGATGAAGCCCGGTAGCACGTCCCAGACAAAAAGCACTTGCGTTGACACGGGGAGATGTTCGCGGAAGAAGCGGTTCCTCATATCTGCGATAAAGACGCGGGCGAGCGTTCGGGGCGCATCCGAACTGTTGATGGCAAGGAGAATCCAGCTTGCCGCGCCGAGTATGCGCGCTCCCGTCTCACCGCCGAGTATTGCGGCTGTTGTACTTGCTTGCGCGAGCGTGCCGGATAGCAGCGCGGCTCCCAGCGGTGCGATGAGGGCGCCGGCGGCAATGAGGGCGGGTATTGCCTCAAAATGTCGAATAAGCGAGATTGACGAGCGCGCAAGGACGGCGAGCGAACCTTGGGCTCGAGGCATGCGGATACGCGGCGACCGACGCGCCTCTCGATGACTTTTGGTAAGAGCTCGGTACGCCTTGGGGTTGTATACCGCCATGCGCCGCACCGCGTAGAGCGAGGCGTCAGTCGCAGCCTCTCTGGAGAGTGCGACAGGGGAGAGCATGCGGGCGGCGACGATGGCGGATAGAACTGTTGCGAGAAAGAATGTACCCGCACCGAGCAGGGGCACAAGGTTTCCACGCAGCAGGTTGAGCGCGACGCTCTGGTACGTGGGAAACAACGCCGCGGCGACGCAGACAAGGGTCGTCGCTCCGATAAGGACGGCGATTGCGAGCACAGAGCGTCTCGCGCGTCCCAGGCTCAGGCGCGCTATCCCTACCACCCATGCGATGGCATATGCTGCAGAGTATGCAAGGCCCAGGGCAGAGCCATAGAGAAGACAGCTGTGGAGTGTGGGGGCATTGCCTGCCGAAGCTAAGGCAAAGGCGGCGACAAGATAGCCTGTACATGTGAATACGGTCGCGCGGACAACAATACGCTTTGCAAGCTCGATGGCGCTCCACGAGACGATGGAGATAGGCTGCTGCGTGAGCCAGACAACATCGGGTGGTGATGGGATCCAAGGGGCGCGCCACGCCGCGCGTACTGTCCATGCTGCAGCGGCGGTGGCGGGAAGCGCAAGCGCCGCGCCGGCAATCAAACGGCCCAAGTCTGCCAGCAGTGCTGCCTCTTCGGGGCTCGATGCCTGCGCCGCACCAACGACAAGACCGAGAATCCATAGCCAGCAGGCAGCGACCGCCGCTCCCACAATCACAACGAGATACGCAAGGTAGGCGCGCTCGGCGACATCGCGCGCCTCGTCGAGGTCCGTCCCCGCGGTCCAGAGCCAAAAGTTGAGCTCAGCACGCAGGTGCTTTGCTTCAAGCCATAATAGCGCGGGAAATTCGAAGGACATGGGGACCTCGTTATCTTTCAGCGTGCGCGGCGTCGCTGTGCTCGCTGACGGCAAAGGGCCCATTCGGGGCATCGCATGTCGAGAGGGTTCCGTTGTCAAGCTTGAGTATGCGCGTGGGCACAATGGTTTCGAGCTCGTGATGGCAGCTCATAAGCACGGTGCAGCCCGTGCCTGCGATGCGGGCAATCTCGTCCTCCAAGATTGTGGCGGAGGCGGGGTCGAGCGGACCGGTGGGTTCATCAAGCAGAAGACAGGCGGGCTCGAGCGCCAGCGCGAGCGAGCAGGCAAGCTTTTGGCGCATGCCGCGGGAGAAAGTCTGAGGGTATTGATCGCAATAGGACGCGATACCAAAACGCTCGAGTAGCCGGTCTGCCTCATCCCAACGCGCGTCTTTCCAGCGATTGGCTCGACCAAGCAGCTCTACGTGTTCGTAGGCGGTGAGGTCGTCGTAGAAAGCGGGCACGTCCGCCACAAATGCCATACGGCTGCGCTTCTCAGGGCTCAACTTTTCAAGTGTTGTTCCCTCAAAGGCGATCTCACCAGCGCGCAGACGCTCCCATCCGGCAAGGCAGCGCAGAAGCGTTGATTTACCGGCACCGTTCTCGCCAACAAGAAGCACCACCTCACCCGGTTCGAGTGCGAGTGAGACGTGCTCCCACACGTTGGTGCGTCCGTAACCGAACGCGATGTCACGTGCCTCGAGGATGCCCATCGCTGCCCCCTATCCCGAGGTTGATATGGGGAGATGATACTCCTGTTTTCTGGCCTGTTGAGATGAATCTAGCTGTTAAATAATCACGTCAGGAGCGGTAGCGAGCAGTACATGGTATTTTATCAAGTATCAAATATGGGGCCTGATACAATACGTTAAAGAGTGTTCTAAGGCATACCGAGGAGTTGGAAATGGCTGCCATTTTTTCTTCCGCTGCGCTTAAGACGCGTCAACGCGAGATTAAAGATGAGGCGCAGAAGCAGGTCGTGCACATCACGGAGAACGGTAACGCTGCGTTTGTCTTCTGCTCTGAGGAGGTCTTCGAGAGCGAGATTCGCCGTGCAGCGGAGAACGCCGCATACGAGGAGCGCATGCGTGCCGTATTGGAGCGTGGACGAGGCGATTACGCCACAGGACGTTATATTGAGGGAACAGCCTCTGCGTTGGAAGAAATCGAACGGAGGGCGGCTGCCCGTGTCTAGGATGGTGTACACGGAAGGGTTTCTCGATGATGCTGCAGCGATGTGGTCGGGACAGGTCCGGGATCGTCTTGGTCGCATGCTTGCCGCGATAGAGGCGTTTCCAGAAATTGGTTCTCGCGATATTCCAGCGTCGCTGCGCACCCAATATGGGGACGGTATCCGCAAAGCGGTGGTCGAGCCGTTCGATCTGATTTATGAGTATGATCCCAAGATCGATAGCGTCATCGTCTACGGTCTTGTCCATTTCCGAGCGGCACGCTGACGGGCGGTTTGCACGTGTCGTATACGAATTGAAGAGACGCGGCGGGATTCAGAGCAAGTATCTCGTGGGACTACTCTGCGAGATGTGGGTAGTTGTGTTTCTTCCGATGGAGCGGGCTTAGGCGAAGTAGCTCAAGCCGTTCTCGTAGACGGGTACGTACTTGTATCCATACGAACTTGCGAAGCCTCATAAAAGAGTCGATGTTAATGACAGTGCCTTCTCGTTCAATTGTGTGACGTGCCGGCAGTATTACCCTACAATTACTATAAAAAAAGGAAATGTAGGGTAATAGGCGGGTCACCATGTCGGTTTTGGAAGACGTTCTCAAAGAGGAGTACGCTCGCTCCCTGCGACTTAGTCGCCTTATTGAAGAGGAACTAGCCACACTCCCAAAGGGTAGCGTTCGGGTTCGGATGATTCGTGGGCGCGAGTACTACTACCTCAATCATCGTGAGGGAGACAGGGTGATTTCCGACTATATTCCCGCTCGCGAGATAGAGTCGGTTCGCGCCAAGGTCGCTCGGCGTAGAGAGCTCAAAGCGGCTCTCAGGGAGCAGGGGCGCTCTCGCAAGCAGATTGAACGCGCACTTGGAGGGAGACCGGATGTCAACTGATTAGCAGAAGGCTTTTGCCAGGGTACTCGACCTCGTTGAGGAAGCAGGGTGCATGCCTCACGTTATTCTGGTCGGATCCTGGGCAGAGTTTGCTTACCACGAGGCTGGATTGCTCGATGGGTTCAATCCGAACATAACGACTCTGGACGTTGATTTCCTCGTTCGGAATCTGCGACGTCCAAGTCCGGCTGCGAGCCTTGCCGCGCTTGCTCGCGAGCGAGGCTTTCTCGTTGAATCGGATGTCCTCAACGGCACGACGAAGCTGTTTGATACTTCAGGTCTTGAGGTTGAATTCTTGATTGGAAAGAGGGGCGCCGGTATCGAGCCTGCGCTTAGAACCAACGTGGGGGTGACCGCCCAAGCTTTGCGTCATATGGAAATCCTTTCGGGAAGTTCTGTCGAGGTGCGATGTTGGGGCGCATCATTAACGTTCCGATTCCGGAAGCCTATACGGTACATAAGATGGCCATCAACTCTCAGCGTGGCAGCAAGTCCACGAAAGACGCCCAAGCGATTCTGGGAATATGGCCGTTTCTCGATGAAGAGAAGCTCGGGGCGGTTCTCGCCAAGCTCACGAAAAAGGAGCGGGCGAGAGCGAGGGAGTTCATGGACGTGCACGGACTGATTAATTAGCGTTTTCATGGATACAATCCTGCAAGGTTTGCGATCGAGCGGATGCTGCCGACGACTTGAATGGTGAATAAACGCGGGAAGGCCCCGGAGGGATTCCGAGTAAACACTCCGCAGGCGCGTAGCGCCGAGGACGTTTACGAGGAACCCTCCGGGGCCTCCCGTGTAGCCCGCTGGAGAGGGGCGCTTAGGCGAAGTAGCTCACGCCACCCTCAAAGACGGGCATGTACTTGTCGCCCGGCACGTTCTGGTAAAGACCGTTGCCGCTGCGCTCCACGTGGCCCATCTTGCCAAAGACGCGACCGTCAGGCGAGGTGATGCCCTCGATGGCCATGACCGAGCCGTTGGGATTCACGTCGAGGTTCATACTGGGCGTACCGGCCTCGTCCACGTACTGCGTGGCGATCTGACCGCCGGCGATGAGCTGGGCGAGCACCTCGTCGTTAGCGACGAAGCGGCCCTCGCCGTGGCTGATGGCGACGGTGTGGATGTCGTCTACATCGCACTTGGAGAGCCAAGGGGAGAGGTCGCTCGCCACGCGCGTGCGCACAAGGCGGCTCTGGTGGCGGCCGATGGTGTTGAAGGTGAGCGTGGGGGCGTCCGCGGTGGCGTCGACGATGTCGCCGTAGGGCACGAGACCGAGCTTCACGAGCGCCTGGAAACCGTTGCAGATGCCGAGCATGAGACCGTCGCGGGCCTGGAGCAGGTCGCGGACCGCCTCGGTGACCTCGGGTGCGCGGAAGAACGCCGTGATGAACTTGGCGGAGCCGTCCGGCTCGTCGCCGCCGGAGAAGCCGCCGGGGATCATGACGATCTGGCTCTCGCGGATGCGGCGCGCGAGCTCGTGGGTGCTCTCGGCAACCGCCTCGGGCGAGAGGTTGTTGATGACAAAGGTGTCCGCCACGGCGCCGGCGCGCTCAAAGGCGCGGGCGGTGTCGTACTCGCAGTTGTTGCCCGGGAAGACGGGGATGATCACGCGCGGGCGCGCGAACTTCTCGCCGGTGTGGACCGCCTTGATGCGGCCGGTCTCGGCGCAGCGGTAGCTGACGGGCTCCACCGCGGGGAGCTTCTCGGCCTCATCGGCGGGCGTGCGGTAGGCAAAGACGCTCTCGATACCGCTCTCCCACGCCTCCTGCAGCTCGGCAAGGTCGATGACCTCGTGCTTGCGGCCGATGTAGGTGAGCTCGTAGGCCTCGTCGGTCTCGCCGAGCTCAAACACCTCAAGCTCGTCGCCGTAGGCCGGCAGCTCCGCGCCGTCGGCAAGCTCCACGATGAAGCTGCCGTAGGCGTGGTCGGTGAGGTCGATGCCGTTCTCGTCCTCGATACCCGGCGTGTAGGCAAAGCCGATGCGGTTACCCACGCACGCCTTGAAGACCGCCTCGGCGATGCCGCCAAAGCCCGGCGTGGAGGCAGAGAGAACCTTGCCCTCGCGTACAAGCTGCTCGACGAGCTCAAAGGCCTTGAGCTGGCTCGTTGCCTCGGGAAGGACGCCTGCCCACTCGTAGGTGGGGCAGATGAGCGCCACGCGATGGCCGGCGCCCTTGAACTCGGGGGAGACGACATGGTCGAGCGAACCGGTTGCCACAGCAAAGGAGACGAGCGTCGGCGGGACGTCGAGGTCCTCGAAGGAGCCGGACATGGAGTCCTTGCCGCCGATGGCGCCGATACCGAGGTCGACCTGCGCCATGAGGGCGCCGAGGACGGCAGCCATGGGCTTGCCCCAGCGCTCGGGTACGTCGCGCAGGCGCTCGAAGTACTCCTGGAAGGAGAGATAGGCGCGCTTGTGGTCAAAGCCGGTCGCGACGAGCTTGGCGACGCTCTCCACCACGGAGAGGTAGGCGCCGCGGTACTGGTCGGCACTCATGATGTAGGGGTTGAAGCCCCACGCCATACCGGAGACCGTGGTGGTCTCGCCCATCACGGGGAACTTGGCCACCATAGCCTGGGCGGGGGTGAGCTGCGTGGTGCCGCCGAAGGGCATGAGCACGGTGGCAGCGCCGATGGTGGAGTCGAAGCGCTCGGCGAGGCCCTTGTTGGAGGCCACGTTGAGGTCGCTCACGAGGGTACGCATCGCGTCGGCAAAGGTCTCCGCATCGTCGCCCGGGGCCGCCGGAATCTCGTCGACACCCTGGACGGGCACGTGGACGGTCTGGTGCTTGGGCGCGCCGTTGCTTGCGAGGAATTCACGGGAGAGGTCCACGATCACGTCGCCGTCCCAGGCCATGCGCACGCGCTTCTCGTGCGTGACCTCGGCGATGACGGTCGCCTCGAGGTTCTCCTCCGCGGCGTAGCCAAGAAACGCGTCGACGTCGTCCTCGGCGACGGCCACGGCCATGCGCTCCTGGCTCTCGCTGATGGCGAGCTCGGTGCCGTCGAGGCCCTCGTACTTCTTGGTCACCTGGTCGAGATCGATGTAGAGGCCGTCGGCGAGCTCGCCCACGGCGACGCTCACGCCGCCCGCGCCGAAGTCGTTGCAGCGCTTGATGAGACGGCACGCGTCCTCGCGGCGGAAGAGGCGCTGGAGCTTGCGCTCCATGGGGGCGTTGCCCTTCTGGACCTCGGCGCCGTCCTTCTCGATGGACTCGACGTTATGGGCCTTGGAGCTGCCCGTGGCGCCTCCGATGCCGTCGCGGCCGGTGCGCCCGCCGAGCAGGATGATCTTGTCGCCGGGCTGGGGCTCCTCGCGGCGCACGTGGGAGGCCGGGGTGGCGCCCACGACGGCGCCGACCTCCATGCGCTTCGCCACGTAGCCGGGGTGGTAGAGCTCGGACACCTGGCCCGTGGCGAGGCCGATCTGGTTGCCGTAGCTGGAGTAGCCGGCGGCAGCCGTCGTCACGAGCTTGCGCTGGGGGAGCTTGCCGGGAAGCGTCTCGGACACGGGGACTGTCGGGTCGGCCGCGCCGGTGACGCGCATGGCCTGATAGACGTAGCTGCGGCCGGAGAGCGGGTCGCGGATGGCGCCGCCGATGCAGGTGGCCGCCCCGCCGAAGGGCTCGATCTCGGTCGGGTGGTTGTGGGTCTCGTTCTTAAAGAGGAAGAGCCAGTCCTGGTCCTCGCCGTCGACGTCGACCGTGACCTTCACGGTGCAGGCGTTGATCTCCTCAGACTCGTCGAGGCCGGTGAGCACGCCCTCGTGCTTAAGCCACTTCGCGCCGATGGTGCCCATGTCCATGAGGCAGACGGGCTTCTCGTCGCGACCGAGCTCGTGGCGCATGGCCAGATAGCGGTCGAAGGCCGCCTGCACGACCTCGTCGTCGATCTCGACCTCGTCGAGCACGGTGCCGAAGGTGGTGTGGCGGCAGTGGTCGGACCAGTAGGTGTCGATCACGCGGATCTCGGTGATCGAGGGGTCGCGGCCCTCCTGGGTGAAGTACTCCTGGCAAAACGACAGGTCGGCGTCGTCCATCGCGAGTCCGCGCTCGGCTATGAACGCCGCCCGCGCGGCCTCATCCATGGTGCGGAAGCCATCGAGCACCTCGACGGGCTCCGGCTCGGGGATCTCGGTCGAGAGCGTGTCGCTGAGCGCGAGCGCGGTCTCGCGGGACTCTACGGGGTTGATGACGTAGCGCTTGATCGCCTCGACGGTCTCGGGCGCAAGGTCGCCGGAGATCACGTAGAGCTTGGCGCAGCGCACGGTCGGGCGCTCGCCCTGGGAGATGAGCTGCACGCATTCGGCTGCGGAGTCGGCGCGCTGGTCAAATTGGCCGGGGAGCGCCTCAACGGCAAAGGCCGTGAGGGAGGGCGCCGTCACGGAGATGCCCTCGCCCGTGCCGGCGGCACCGATTGTTACACCCTCGACGGCGAGTTCGCGGTAGGCGTCGTCGACTTGGGGCTCGGAGAATACGACGGGAATGCAGCGCTCGAAGAGCTCGTCGTCGATGCCCTCGACATCGTAGACGTTTATGAGGCGCAGGGACGCCTCGTCGGGTAGCCCGCCGGTAAGGACGGTGCGCAGCTCAGCCATGAGCTGCTGCGCCTCCACATCGAAACCCGGTTTCTTCTCTACATAGATGCGCGAGACCATGGTACCCCTTCCGTGGGTGTCGTTGCATACCGTCCCTATGATACCAGCGTGCGCAGGTGCGCGGCTGGAAGCGCATCGGGAACCACCGGTACCTCACGCTCTTGCCGCAATCAGGGGGCACTGGGGCAGGGTGCCGGCATCAGGTCCATAGCTTGCGGATCGTGCTCGTGGCGGCGACCGTGCTCTTGGTGGCCCTCGCTGCCGACTCGCTCATGTTCGGTCGCTATCCCATTGCCCCCGACCAGGCCGTGGCCATGCACGTCGACCGCATCGTCCCGCTTGCGCAGACTTGGACCGATCAGCAGGCGACGCTCTTTTTCAACGTGCGTCTGCCGCGCATCCTGCTCGCGGCGCTCGTGGGATGCGGGCTTTCCGCCGCCGGCGCCGCCTATCAGGGCACCTTCCAGAACCCGCTCGTCTTCTCCGATATCCTCGGCGCCTCCCGGGGCGCCGCCCTCGATGCCGCCTGGGCGGGCGCGGTGCGCGAGATCTCGCCGGTAGGGTCGCTCCGCGAGCTTCTCGTCTAGCCAGCTCTATGTTTGCAGTTGCAGGGGATGCTTGTCTTAACCCGGACATAGGTAGCAGGTGTGTAGCGGTGGCGCGTACCCTTTGGCTCGTGCCTGCAGCGCCACCGCCGTATACGCAATTCTCCGATTTACGTATACCTGGGGCGTTTGTGTATACCTAACTTCCGCCCCAAACGCGCCCGGCTTCACCCTGCGAGCCCTGTACCTGCGGTAACGAGAACTCGGTATAGAAATGACCCCCTGGTTAGGTATACGCAAACCGTTTCGGTATACGCAAACGGCGGATTTGCGTATACCTAAGTCGGCAAGGTATGCGCAAACGGCGGGTTCGTGTATACCGAGACCGGTCGGGTATACACAAACGGGAGATTCGCGCATACCAAGGTCGGCCAGGTATACACAAACAGGGGATTCGCGTATACCCGGGTCGGCCAGGTATACACAAGCAGATGATTCGCGTATACCGAGGGCGCCCCGGGCGTGCGCAGACGCGCCGGGTATACGCAAGCGCGCCGGTTGTGTATACCCGGGCCCCGGGGCGCCGCGCACATGCTGACGTCGCGTGGATACGCGTCGGACCGAGCCGTGCCCCGGCGGCGATTCGCGGCGCCCGCACACAAATGGGCTGCGCCAACGGAACAGCCGCCCGAAAGCGGCGCTTCGGGCGGCTGTGGCGGGCGGTGCGGGTTGGGATCGGCGGTTAGTCGTTCTTCTCGACACCCGCAGCCCAGGCGTTGACGTCCTCGATGCGAATGACGCTCGCCACGCCTTCGACCTCGTCCATCGCCTCGAAGATCTTGATGGCGGCGTGCACGTCGCGCTCGAGTGCCCGGTGCGTCAGGAACACGACGGAGCAGCGGGTGCCGTCGCCGTCTTTCAGCTGGTGGATGGTCGAGATGGAGATGCCCGCGTCGGCAAAGGCCGTCACCACCGGGGCGAGCGCGCCCACGCGGTCGGCCACCATCAGGCGGATGTAGTAGCGCGTCTCGAGCTCCTCGATGGAGCGCAGGCGCAGCACGCGGTCATAGGGCTCGGTCTCGGGCATGGGGCCCTCACCGCGCGCGATGGCGTCGGCGAGCTCGAGCACGTCGCCCACCACGGCGCTCGCGGTGGGGAAAGAGCCTGCGCCCGCGCCGTAGAACATGGTCTCGCCCACGGCGTCGCCCACCACAAACACCGCGTTCATGGCGCCCGAGACGCCGGCGAGCATATGGTCGGCGGGGATCATCGTGGGGTGCACGCGCACGTCGACGCCCTTCTCGGTGTTGCGGGCGACGCCGAGGAGCTTCACGCGGTAGCCGAGCTCGCGCGCCTGCGCGATGTCGGCGGCCGATACGTTGCGGATACCCTGCATGTAGACGTCGTCGGTGGTCACGCGCGTGTGGAAGGCGATGGACGAGAGGATGGCCACCTTGCTTGCGGCGTCGAAGCCGTCGACGTCGGCCGAGGGGTCCGCCTCGGCGTAGCCCAGGCGCTGCGCGTCGGCCAGGACCTCGTCGTAATCGAGCCCCTCGGTCTCCATGCGGCTGAGCATGTAGTTGGTGGTGCCGTTCAGGATGCCGGCGACCGTGAGGATCTCGTTGCCGGTGAGGGCGTGCTCCAGCGCGTTCACGATGGGGATGCCGCCCGCCGCCGCGGCCTCGCATTTGAGCTGGACGCCGTGCTCTGCGGCGAGGCGGGCGAGCCGCTCGACGTGGCGGCCGAGGAGCGCCTTGTTGGCGGTCACGACATGCTTGCCCGCCGCGAAGGCAGCCTCGAAGATCTCGGTCGCGGGGTGCTCGCCGCCGATGAGCTCCACCACGATGTCGACGGCGGGATCGGCCACGAGCTCGGTCCAGTCGCTCGTGAGCGTGCCGGGCGCGAGCCCCAGCTCGGCCTCGCGCTCGGGGCGCATGTCGCAGACGCGCGCGATGTTGAGGTCGATACCGTAGGCGCGCAGGTACTCGTCGCGGTGGCGCAGGATGGTGCGGGCGGTGCCGCCTCCCACGGTGCCGAGGCCGATGATGCCTACGCCCACGGTTCGGGCGCCGGTGGTTGCACGTGCGGTCATGTGAGGTCTCCTTCGTCGTTTTTGGGCGCAGCCCTGAAACCAAGATGTAACACGGCATCTACGCTGCGGCTTGTTGCTAAAGCGCAGGTAGACTTTACCATACTGGTGTGTCGGTGCGCCCGGCGCGTGCCGAGAGCGCCGCCTTAGGGGTGTTTCACCTTACCAAACCCCCAAAAAACGAGTAAGGTTTACCTCACCGCTAACATATCTGCAAGCGGTATACGACCGACACGCGCCTTGAGGTCCGGCAGGAGATCGGCGCGCTTAGGGAAGGAGCGTCTCATGTCCACTATTAATCTCAACCCCCAGATGAGCCGCCGCAGCCTTATCGCGGGTGCCGCGGCCTTGAGCGCCGCCGGCGTGCTTGCCGGCTGCTCGGGCGGCGACGAGGCCCCGGCGGGCTCCGGCGCGGCTTCCGGCGCTGCAGTCTTCAAGCTCGGCGGCATCGGCCCCACCACCGGTGACGCGGCCATCTACGGCAACGCCGTCAAGAACGGCGCCCAGATCGCCGTGGACGAGATCAACGCCGAGGGCGGCGACATCCAGTTCGAGCTCAACTTCCAGGACGACGAGAACGACCCCGAGCGCTCCGTCAACGCCTACAACAACCTCAAGGACTGGGGCATGCAGATCCTCGTGGGCACCGTCACCACGGCTCCCTGCGTGGCCGTGTCCGCCGAGACCAACGCCGACAACATGTTCCAGATCACGCCCTCCGGCTCCTCCACCGACGTCATCGGCGGCCAGCCCGATGCGGACGGCAACATCTCCACGCCGCGCAAGGAGAACGTCTTCCAGATGTGCTTCACCGACCCCAACCAGGGCGCGGCGTCCGCGCAGTACATCTCCGAGCAGCAGCTCGGCACCAAGATCGCCATCATCTACAACAACTCCGACACCTACTCCACCGGCATCTACCAGAGCTTCCTTTCCGAGGCTGCCGACTTGGGGCTCGAGGTCGTCGCGGAGAGCGCGTTTACCAACGACTCCGCCACCGACTTCTCCGTCCAGCTGAACGACGCTAAGAACGCCGGCGCCGACCTGGTCTTCCTGCCGATCTACTACACGCCCATCTCGCTCATCCTCACGCAGGCCAACCAGATGGGCTATGCGCCCAAGTGGTTCGGCGTCGACGGCATGGACGGCCTGCTCACGGTCGAGGGCTTCGACACCGCGCTCGCCGAGGGCTGCATGCTGCTGACCCCGTTTGTCGCCACCGCCGAGGACGAGGCGACGCAGGCGTTCGTCGAGACCTACGAGGGCGCCGATTACGGTAACGGCGAGACCCCCAACCAGTTCGCCGCCGATGCCTACGACTGCGTCTACGCGCTCAAGCAGGCTATCGAGGAGGCCGGCATCACGGCCGACATGGACCCGTCCGACATGTGCGACGCGCTCGTGGAGACGTTCACGTCGTCCGACTTCTCGTTTACCGGCCTCACCACCGCCGGCGAGGCGGCTACGTGGTCCGATACCGGTGAGATCTCCAAGCAGCCCACCGGTATGGTGATCGAGGGCGGCGTGTACATGCCGCTCGACGCGTAATCGTCCGCGTAACGGAAGGTTCCGTTTGCGCTTGAGCGGAGGCCACCGCACACCCGGTGGTCTCCGCTTTTACCATGGAAGGAGGGGACATGGAGTTTCTCGCCAACATCATCAACGGCATGAGCCTGGGCAGCGTCTACGCGCTCATCGCGCTCGGCTACACCATGGTGTACGGCATCGCCAAGATGCTTAACTTCGCGCACGGCGACGTCATCATGGTGGGTGCCTACATCTGCTTCTGCTCGATGACCTATCTGGGGCTGCCCGTCATCGCGGGCGTCGTCCTGTCCATCATCGGCTGCACGGTCCTCGGCATCGTGGTGGAGCGGCTCGCCTACAAGCCGCTGCGCAACGCGCCGAGCCTGAACGTGCTCATCACCGCCATCGGTGTGAGCTACTTCTTGCAGAACGCCGCGCTCATCCTCATGGGGTCCGACCCCAAGAGCTTCTCGTCCATCATCAGCCTGCCGGCGCTTAGGCTCTTCGACGGCGCGCTCACCATCTCGGCCACGGCGGTCATCACCATCCTGGTGTGCGTCGTCATCATGGTGGCGCTGACGCTCTTTACCACCAAGACCAAGATGGGCAAGGCCATGCGCG